>JAYTSC010000317.1:0-3998 GCA_043745885.1 Bacteroidota bacterium
AATTAGGCTCCTATTTACAAAACTAAATACAAGTATTCATGGCTACAATTCATCAAATCACCAGAATGAAAAAAATATTTTTTTGCTGTTTTTTAGTAATCAATATTTTATCTATAAAGGCACAATTTATTTTACCTGTTAAAGATCAGGCAAAAGTGGTTGATGAAATACTCAATGAGCGATTAAACCTGCTCCTTCCAAAATTAATGGAAGAGCAAAAAATTGATATGTGGGTGATAATATCTCGTGAATACAATGAAGACCCTGTTTTAAAAACCATGCTACCCGCAACCTGGCTATCTGCCCGGAGAAGAACTATTTTAGTTTTTTATCATGACCCTGCTACCAAAACGTATGAAAAATTAGCCATTGCTCGTTATGATGTAGGTGACCAGGTAAAAGCTTCCTGGGATATGAAAAAATTCCCCGACCAATGGGATGCACTGGTAGATATCATCACTTCAAGAAATCCTAAAAAGATTGCTTTGAATTATTCCAATGATTTTGCACATGCCGATGGTTTAACGTATACTGAAGAAAAGCTACTTCGTTCCAAATTATCCCCTACTATTCAAGCGAAAATAACCAGTGCAGAATCTTTAGCGATTGGTTGGCTGGAAACCAGAACTGAAAAAGAAATGCAATTGTATCCCCAACTCATACAATTAACTCATGCTATCATTGAAGAAGGATTTTCAGAAAAAGTAGTCATGCCAGGAATTACAACAACTGATGATTTGGTGTGGTGGTTTCGACAAAAAATTAGAAATCTGGGATTGGACACCTGGTTTCATCCTTCCGTTAGCATACAACGAAATGATCCTGAAAATTTTGAACATTTACGTGCATTTTCAAATAGACCTAAAGATGAAGTCATCCGAACCGGTGATTTATTGCACGTAGATATTGGCATAACCTATCTCCGCCTAAATACGGATGTACAACAACATGCTTATATATTACAACCTGGTGAAACAGCTCCTCCCACTTCTCTTATAAAAGCTTTTAGAAATGGAAATCGATTACAGGATATTTTAACTTCACAGTTTACATTATCTAAAACTGGTAACCAGATTTTGGCCAATGCTTTGGCGCAAGCAACCAAAGAAAACATTGTTGCCAGTATTTATACCCACCCAATTGGCTATCATGGTCATGCAGCGGGGCCAACCATTGGCTTATGGGATCAACAAACAGGTGTGCCGGGCCCTGGTGATTTTCCGTTACATGCCAATACTGCTTATTCAATTGAGTTAAATGCTTCATCAGATATTCCTGAATGGAAAAAATCGATTCGAATAATGCTGGAAGAAGATGGCAATTTTACCGGTACTCAATTTCGCTTTATCAGCGGAAGGCAAAAAGAATTGTTAGTAATTCCAAGAGCGAAAACTCAATTAGGACAATAAAATGGAAGTAGATTTTCTTTCAGAAGCATATTGGAACAATCGTTATATCGATGGCCAGACCAGTTGGGATATTGGTTATGTCTCTACCCCATTAAAGGATTATTTTGACCAACTCAAAAACAAAGACCTTCGTATCCTGATACCGGGTTGCGGGAACAGTTATGAAGCAGCTTATTTATTGGCATTGGGATGTAAGAACCTCACATTAATAGACTTATCCAAGCAGCTAACAGAAAGCCTGCAAAAAATATTACAAAATAATTTACCCTATCAGGCTACTATCATTACCGGTGATTTTTTTGAGCTATCCGGAACTTTTGATCTGATTATAGAACAAACCTTTTTTTGCGCACTTGACCCGGAATTACGCGAGAAATATGTTGCAAAAATGGCTTCTTTACTATCAGGAAACGGAAAATTAGTGGGTTTACTCTTTAATAAACAGTTTCCAAACAATCCTCCTTTTGGAGGAAATAAAAATATGTACAAGCAACTGTTTAATTCGCATTTCCGTATAAAGGTTTTGGAAGACTGTTACAATTCAATACAGGAAAGAGCGGGTTCTGAGTTTTTTATGATAGCAGAAAAAAGAGTTTAGCTAATTTTCACATAACCCTTTGCATATTTATTAACCAAAAGTCAAAATCATGAAAAGAAGACAATTCTTAGGTAGTTTAGGTAGTCCTGTATTGGCAGTTTGTGCTGTTTGTATGGGTGCTTGCAGTAAAAGTTCTGACGCAACTACAACCCCACCCAATACCCCTCCTGTTATTCCACCTGTAACAACAGACTTTACTATTAACCTTTCCACTAGTTTACTTACTGTTGGATCATCACTGGTTCAGGATGGTGTAATTGTTGTTAGACTCTCAACAGGAGATACGGTTTCTTCTTTCACAGCTGTTCAAGTTGCTTGTACACATCAGGGAACTGCTATTAATTTCAATAGTGGCACTGGCGAATTTGTTTGCCCTAATCATGGGTCCAGATTTTCTACTTCAGGAGCAGTAACCCTTGGACCTGCGGGAAGTGCTTTGAAAAAATATAACATGGTGATTACAGGAACTTCTATGAAAGTAACCTCATAATCCCCCCTTTTTGAGTTTAGTAAGAACTGCTGGTAATTATACTTGTGGTTCTTGCTGACTCAAACAATGGAAACTACCCAGGCCCCATATAATATCTGTTGAATCAATGCCCACAATCTCCCGCTTGGCAAACGCGTCTGAAATAATTTGTAAAGCAATATCATCTTTCTTGCTTCGAAATGTTGGAACAATTACATATTGATTGCTAATATAAAAGTTGGCATAAGAACAGGGTAAACGTTGATTTTCATAAATTAATTCATCGGGCATGGGTAACTCGATAATATTTATTTGCTTCCCATTCAACAAACGCATTTTTTGTAATTGCTGCAAATTGGTTTGTAATAAGGCGTAATTTTCATCTTGTTTATTTTCTTCAATCACTGTTATTACAGTATCCTCATTTACAAATCGAACGGTATCATCAATATGTCCATCCGTATCGTCACCAATAATACCTTCATCCACCCATAATACCTGTTCAACACCATAATAATTGCATAAATAGTTTTCTATTTGTGTTTGGTTAAGGTGTGGGTTCCTGTTTTTATTTAATAAACAAGCGGTAGAAGTGATTAAGGTTCCCTTTCCATTGAACTCCACAGAACCACCTTCCATTACAATACCCGGATGAAATACGGGAATATTAAAATGCTTTCCAATTAAAGTAGGAATTACATCATCTAAATCATAAGGCGGATACTTATTACCCCAGGCATTATAATTCCAATCAACAATCACCTTTTTATCGGTCGCATCTTTATTAATCAAGAAAGCAGGTCCATGGTCACGGCACCAGGCATCATTGGTGGGATGTAGAAAAAATTCAACTTTTTGCATATTTACATTCGCTTTTAACAAATGCGTTATGGCAGAATTTTTCATGGCTTCATCCACTACATTAATTCTTACTAACTCACTTTCTGCAAGGTATTTTACAAACAAAGAATAATTCGGATAAATAGCGTCAATCTTTCCCGGCCAACTGGCTTCTTTGTGTGGCCAACTTAACCAAGTAGCGGTATGAGGTGCAAACTCTGCGGGGAAATGGTAACCCAGTTCCTTAGGAGTCGGAAAGTCGGGAAGTCGGGTAGACGGAAAGTTTATTCTGGGTTCCAATGAAAAGGTTTATTTAAGTGATTTTCTTAGTGCATTTATCATAATAAGTATTTCTTCACATAGTTTATAAACTAAATCATAATCTTCTTGCGAAATAATATTTCTTCGTTGTGCAATAAAGATACATCCGACTACTTCAATATTTGACCTTAAGGCAATTCCCAAAAAACGACCGAATTCAGGATTAGACTGGCCGGTTGAACCTTCTGCAATATTGAGTGAAACAGAATCTGCAGCACGTTTAATTTGTGATGCTAATACATACAATTCTTCTTTTGGAAAGTCTTTTGCAACCCTATTTACTACCTCAGAAAGATACAAAGCCTTTTGCCACACAATCAATTTCTCAAATTTGAAGGACATAAAATTTTAAATTAAAATA
>JAYTSC010000318.1:0-3096 GCA_043745885.1 Bacteroidota bacterium
TACCTGTATGTCAATCATTTAAGTTAATAAAATCCAACTGCTTTGCAGTAGAGATTTTATTCAATGAAGACAAAATGGCTTCATTTTTTTCTATTGCAAAATCTGGGTTTAAGGAAATAATCCAGAAAGCTAAAGGTCCACCTAGCCAAGGTGCTGCAACTGTCGGCACTATCTCTTTGGTTTGCCAGGTTAGATCAATAATTTGCTCAATTGGCATATTTTGGTGCACAGATTCATAATTACTTTCAATTTTACCTTCTCTGATCGCATGAAGGGTTTTCCACATACCAACAATTCCACCATGTTCTGCCCAAAAAAGATGTTTAGTGATTTCTAAAATGCGCCAGACTTTGGCCCGGATTTCCATTGCGCATGTGATTCAGTTATCCCATTAATCTGACGAATATTGGAAAATCCACGAGTCTTGACCCCTGCCGCCGCCATGCCGATTTAAACGTAAAAGTAAATGGGGAACGGGGGTTGGCATTGCCGGTATTTCCTCTTTGTCCTTAACTTCTTTGATGGATGCTTCAAAGCCATATTGGGTTCTGTGGGCTTCGTCTGCTATTACTATAATATTTTTACGTTCAGAAAGTTGTTCGTAAACTGATTTTTTGTCTTCGGGTAAAAATTTCTGAATGGTGGCAAATACAATCCCACCACTTGCTACCTTTAGCAATTCTTTTAAATACACTCTGTCTTTGGCTTGAACTGGTTCTTGTCTTAGAAATTGTTTGGAATTTGCAAAGGTGTCAAACAATTGGTCGTCCAAATCATTACGGTCGGTTATGACTAAAATGGTTGGGTTCTGCATTTCGAGTGCTGTAATCAATTTGCCCGAAAAAAAAACCATACTTAAACTTTTACCCGAACCTTGTGTATGCCAAACTACACAACCTCCTTTGTCTCCGTTTGTTCCTGATGCAATGATTTTGAAAGGGTGGATGGTAAAATTATTATATTGTAAAAATTTAGAACGCTTGTTGGGGGCGACTTAATCAGCAGGCCTTAATTTCTTTGCGCTGACGCGAAGAGCGTGACCAATACAATCAGGAAAACGAAGAAAAGCTGTTCCATTAGGAATTCATTTAAAAAGTTCTTTTCCATTTAATGGCAAATGAATGATGAAACCCCTTCCTGCGTTTCCACGTTCGTCTCGCCACAATACGCATTAATAATACCATAACTCCGGCTTAAATCCAATCCTCAACTCTGCTTTGTGGGCTCTGGTGATAAAAAGGACTGGAATATTTTTTATTGCCTTTTGTTATACTTGCTTGGTAGCCTTATCATATCCTTGATAACAATTAACAGTCAGTCTTTGCTTTTATTTACACCGAAGCAAGGATTGAAAGCTATTAATTGTAAATACCTAAATTATAGTTTCCTTGTTAATTCGGGCGGCGTTGGCTGAACGGAGTTATTCTTAATAGGTTTAATTGTTTTCAGATAAGCAAATATTGCCTTCAATTCTTCGTTACTCATATGTTTGACTGGCATCATAGACATAGGCGGCATCAGCGGCCTGGCTCCGGGAAGTCCTTTACTAACACTATTTTTAAGTGCATAAACAAACTGATCCTCAGTCCATCTTCCTGTACCTGTTTCATCCGGTGTAAGGTTAGCGGCATAGGAAATGCCCCAGGGACCTATCCATGAAGTGAAATCTGCCGTGACCACCAATCCTTTACTTTCCATTGCCTTCCTATCAACGTCCGGCGCAGGCATTTTCTCAGGATGCCCGGATAAAATTAAAGTACTGTCATCAACCGGTCCCATAGGTGTCATTTTCTTAGGAGTGTGGCAATCATTGCAGCCACCTATAGTGACGAGGTGTTCACCCCATTTGACCTGGGTTTCATAACCTCCAAAATTGGCCTTTTCTGCCACCATCGTTGATGCAACTGCAGGTTCGGCTGGTTTGTTCTCTGAACATCCGTTAATAAAGATTGCGGTGAAAGCTAAGCCAGTAACTAAGGGCAAATAAGACTTACTCATTATTGTTGGGTTTTATTGTGAATAATATTTGTATTACTAAATAAAGGCTGCTAAGCTAGCGTTTGTTTAAAAGGTTAAGCAAATGAAAATAATAGAAAGCAACATTACTTTTTTAACCAGTTTTCAGAGAGCAAATATTAATATAATAAAAGAGTGGAATGTATTCAATGCAAAAGATAAGCAATATATATGACAAAACCATAACAAAGTTTTTCCAGCAAAAAGCAGTGTTGTATAAATTCAACGGTACCATCCTGGTATCCTGAGGAACGATGTTTATTTTACCAAAGCTTCATCAAAATCGATTTTAATTGTTGCATTGAATTCTTTGTCTTTAGGACGAAGGCCGTAATAGCTCAATCGTAAATATTCCTCAGCTAAAGCATTAATATCTGTTGATTTCTTCTTTGTTATTGTTGCTCTTGAATATTGCAGCATATCCTTTACAATAACTAAAAACTGAAAGAGATTATCAAATAGAAATTGATATTTTAAATGATCAAGCAGCGACTTTTATCATGATTGATACTGCTACCCAAACAGTAAAAAATATATACTGGCAAAAGGATGTGACAAAAGCCGAAGAAGCAAATAATAAATTGGGTGTGTATTTTTTAAGAACAAATTTAGAAGATACAGATGAAGCCTTAGAATAGATGATTTACAATACCATCCGGGAGATAGAATCTACCTTTAGAATATTGAAAACAGATGTAGGCCTTCGCCCCATTTATCATAAAAATGATGCCTCAACCATGGCGCATTTGCATGTAGGATTATTGGCTTATTGGTTGGTAAACACCATACGTTATCGGCTAAAACAATCGGGCATCAATGATGATTGGAAGGAAATAAAAAGAAAAGCATCCACACAAAAATCAGTGCTGACAACAGCACAAAACAGTTACGATAAAATCATACAAATTAAGCGATGCACCGAACCAACCGAAGACCTTATAAAAATCCACAATGCCCTGAAACAACAAAAATCAAAACCCTTTAAGCAAATTAAATTTGTAGTACACAAACCGCCACCCAAAATAATGGAAACGCTCACTATTGCTCAATTTAGCGATTCTTAGCTGCAATGTGGGTTAA
>JAYTSC010000319.1:0-5337 GCA_043745885.1 Bacteroidota bacterium
TGCTCAAATGCTTTGCTAATTGGCTTTTGAGGCGTATATCCCCATGATTTTAAATATCTACCCACTTGCCAGCGGCTTAGCTCAATGCCATATTTTTCCAGTATCAATTGTTGAACAGCTTCTCTTGTCCATAAGCCAAAAGAAAGCTTCAATTGCTCTGGTAATTTATCTTTTACTAACTGCCTAACCTCGGCTGCTTGCTTGCCTTTAATTTTTTTACCTCCCTGTACGCCTCTCTTTTTTGATAACAAACCCCTGCCGCCTTTTTGTTTATAACGAGTCCAAATTTTATCTACAGCACTTTTTGATAAGTGATATAAATCTGCGGCTTGCAGGTGCGTTCCTTTTTTCTTTTTTAAAAAATCTATTACTAAAATTCTTTTAGTTTCCTGACTATCTTTTGTACCTCTTTTTTTCATCAACACAAATATACAAAGAAAATTAATAGTATCACTAAATTATGCTCTTATTAATACTTACTTCAGACAAACGGCATTGGAATTACAAGGAGAAACATATTGGAAAGAGCATTATAACTGGCTTAATGAAGTCGATACTATTAAACAGGACAATTTGAAACTGGCAAATTGGCTAAGAGAAAAATTGAATATTAGTATAGATGAACAATTAGCTTGGAAATCTGATTATGACGCTTACAAAAGCTGGCGACAAGCAGTAGAAAATAAGCTCGGAATTTTAATCTTTCAATTTTCAATGCCTTTAGCTGAGGTGCATGGATTTTGCTTTACAGACAATTTTCCATATGCTATTGTTGTAAATTCTAAACATACATACAACAGTCGTCTTTTTACTATTTTTCATGAGTTGGCTCATATTGTTCGGCATCATAGTGGCATTTGTTTAGATGGCAACGTAAACGAAAAGCAACAGGAAGAATTTAGTTGCAATTCTTTTGCAGGAAATTTCCTTATTCCTCATAACAGCATAGTACCTACGAAAAATTTATTAGAAATACAGCGATACGCAAATAAACTAAAAGTAAGTAGTGAAGTTTATTTACGCAGGTTAAAGGAAAAAAATTATATTTCTCCAACGATGTTTTTTGATTTACTGGATAAAATAAAAGCAAGTTATAGAATTACTCCAAAAAACGCGGGATTTGGAGTTAAACCAGAAGTGCTAAGTCGTGCTAGTAGGGGTGAGACATTTTTCAATTTAGTGCTTGAAGGTTTAAATCAGAATAGGCTTTTCTATACACAAGCATCAACAATGCTTGATTTAAAAATTAGCAGAATTTTAAATGAAGCATAAATCTGAAAACATTTATTGTGTTGATACAAGTGCATTAGTGACAATGCATCGCTTTTACCCTGTTAAAATGATACTGGACTTATGGAAACTACTCGAGGAATTATTCAAACAACGTAAAGTCTTTTCGCATGACTTCGTTTATGATGAAATGTTCCTGATTCTGACAAAAAAGTTGATTTAGCCAAATTAATTTCAAAACATAAAGTTTGTTTTAAGCCTATAACCAAACGACAAGCACAATTAGTTCCAGAAATACTATCACTCTTTCCTCACCTTATTGACCCGAGAAGTAAAAAAGACCAAGCCGACCCTTGGATTGTTTCTATGGTGGTAGAAATGATGGAAGAACATAGCTTGTTTGGAAAAGAATCTGATTTTATAATTGTCAGCACTGAAAGTGAAAAGAGTCCAAATAAAATTCCAGCTGTTTGCAAGCATTATCTGGTTAGACACATGAACTTGTTTGAATTCTTTGAAGACAATGGCTGGAAATTTTCTTTATCTAAGAAATTTTAAAAAGAAGTACAGCAGGCAATATTGGGTTTGCTACAAGGCTGGATGGAGGATGGAGCAATGCATTCCAGCTTAGCAGCAAGCCAGGTTTCTTGTTCAATTCAGAACATTCTTGATTTTAATCCAAAATTTGCGAAAACATCCTTTTTTGGATGTTTTTTATTGTATTTTAGAGTTTGTGTATTAATTACATATTATTAAACAAAACAATTGCTATGTCTACAACACAAGTTTTTGTAAAACCCCATCTTGGTTTCTGGCAGATTTGGAATATGTGTTTTGGCTTTTTTGGTATTCAGTTTGGCTGGAGTTTACAAATGGGCAATATGAGTGCCATTTATGAATACCTGGGTGCCACTCCTGAACAAATACCCGGTTTATGGCTAGCAGCACCTATGACAGGCCTAATTGTTCAACCCATCATTGGGTATATGAGTGATAGAACCTGGCATCCCCAATTAGGTCGTAGAAGACCTTATTTCCTCATCGGAGCCATATTAAGTTCTCTTGCTCTTTTTATTATGCCCAATGCCTCAGCAATTTGGATGGCTGCCGGTACGCTTTGGATTTTAGATTCCTGTATCAATATTAGTATGGAACCTTTTCGGGCATTTGTAGCAGATAACCTGGATGAAAAACAAAGGCCTTTTGGTTTTGCCATGCAAAGTATGTTTATTGGGTTAGCTTCTTTTATAGCCGGTTACTTGCCACAAAAATTAGTGGAATGGTTTGGCGTATCCAGAGATAAAGCGGGAGGCTCCATTCCACAAAATATCATGCTTTCTTTTTATATTGGAGGGGCTGTATTTCTGGTTTCAGTTTTATACACGGTTTTTCGAAGTAAAGAATACCCACCGCCAGACCTTGACTGGAAAGAAAAAGTTAAGGAATCAAACAAAGGTTTTGGAGGGGGATTAAAAGAAATCATTTCATCCGTTGCCAATATGCCCGATCAGATGAAACGATTGGCATTGGTAAATTTTTTAACCTGGCCCGGTCTTTTTTTAATGTGGTTTTATTATAGTACCGGTGTAGCAACAGATATTTTTCGAGGTGATCCTAAAACAAGTAGTGATGTGTATACAAGAGGGCTTGAATATGCCAACACCACTTCTGCTATCCTAAATCTGGTAACTTTTGCCTTCTCATTTACCATTCCTTTTTGGGTAGCAAAATTGGGTAAAAAATATACGCATACCGCTTGTCTTCTCTTAGGTGGTATTGGACTAATTGCCGTTAACCACATTCATGAACCTTCTATGCTTTATATCGCAATGGGTTTGGTAGGTATTGCCTGGGCTTCTGTTTTATCTATGCCTTACTCAATGCTTGCCGGCTGTTTACCCGAAAATAAAATCGGTATCTATATGGGTATTTTTAATTTCTTTATTGTTTTACCCGAGATACTGGCATCGCTTTTCTTCGGAAAAATTATGTCAAACTATTTACATAATGACAGGCTGCTGGCTGTTCAGATAGGAGGGTTTCTTCTATGTTTAGCAGGCGTAGCTTGTGCTTTAATTATTAAAGAAAATAATAATAAAAAATAAATATATGCAAAAAAAAATGAGCTTGCTATTGGGGTTGTGGTTACTGTTTTTTATTTCACAAGCGCAGTATGCAAAACTATATCCCACAAATTGGTTTACCGGAATGAAATGGAATAAAGTTCAGTTATTGGTATATGGAGAATATGATGGTTTTAATAAAGAAAAAATAAAAATTAACTATCCCGGAGTTGAATTAGTAAAAGTTACACCGCTTGAAAATGGAAAATACATGGCCATCGATTTACAAATCAGTGCCCTTGCAAAACCCGGAAATGTATCAGTTAAATTCATAAATAATAATCAAGTACATGTAGTTAACTGGCCACTAAAAGCCAAAAGAAATGGAAATGGAACTGCCTATGCCCAAGGTGTGAATTCTTCCGATTTTATTTATTTTTTAATGCCCGATCGATTTAGTAATGGTGAAGAAAGCAATGATAGGGTGTCAGGTATGCGAGACCAAACCCTTAATCGTGATTCAATCTATCACCGCCATGGTGGCGATATGCAGGGTATTATTAATCACCTGGATTACCTACAACAAATGGGCGTAACCACATTGTGGATGACCCCTGTTATAGAAAATGATATGCCCCACAGAACAGAACATGGCTATGCATTTACCGACCATTATAAAATTGAGCCTCGTTTTGGTGGGGAAGAACAATATAAAAAATTGAGTGATGCGTTGCACAAACGGGGTATGAAATTAATTCAAGATGCAGTATACAATCATGTGGGTAGTTTTCATTTTACTTTTATTGATCAGCCTGTTAAAGATTGGTATCATCAGTGGCCAAAGTTCACCCAAACAAGTTATAAAGATCAACCCCTGTTTGATCCTTATGGATCAAAACAAGAAGCTAAAATTTCCTCGGATGGTTGGTTTACTAAAGAAATGCCCGATCTAAATCAAAGCAATCCCTATGTAGCTAATTTTTTAATTCAACATGCTTTGTGGAGTGTGGAAGAATTTGGGGTTGATGGCTGGCGTATTGACACTTATATTTACAACGACCTCAACTTTATGAACCGATGTAACAAGGCGTTAAGTGATGAGTATCCAAAAATTACCTACTTCGGCGAAAACTGGGTACATGGTGTAATTAACCAGGCATATTTTACAGAAAATAAAATGGAAGTACCCTTTAAAAGTAACCTCCAGGGATCGGTTGATTTTCAAACTTTATTTTATGGAATACAACCGGCATTGAATCAGCCTTTTGGATGGAATGAGGGCGTAACAAAATTATACAATACCCTGAGTAATGATTTTGTATATAAAGATGCCACTCGCAATGTAATTTTTCTGGATAACCATGATATGACCCGTTTTTTTACAACTGTAAAAGAAGACATAGATAAAGCAAAAATGGGACTTGGATGGTTGCTTACATGCCGTGGAATTCCACAAATGTATTACGGTACAGAAATATTAATGAAAGGCGATACCAACCCCGATGGTTGGGTGCGTCTTGATTTTGCCGGTGGGTGGAAAGGGGATAAGAAAAATGCTTTTACAGGAGTTGGTTTAACCGATGCGGAAAAAGATATGCAGCAATATGTAAAAACGCTTGCTAATTACCGTAAAAAAAGTTCGGCAATTAAAACCGGAAAACTGATGCAATATTTGCCTGTTGATGGTCTGTATGTTTATTTTAGGTATGATGCCAACCAAACGGTCATGTGTGTGATGAATACCGGGAACAAAGAAAAACTCGTCAACCTGAAAAATTTTACTGAGCGTACCACAGGCTTTCTTATAGCAAAAGATGTAGTTACTGGAATGGTCTTTTCAGAAAGTTTTACTGTTCCTGCCAAAAAAATGACTATTTTAGAACTCAATAAATAAAAAAACCAACAACATGCAAAAAGGAACCGTAAAGTTTTTTAATGAAGCCAAAGGATTTGGTTTCATCAAGTCTGATGAAGGCGCCAAAGAATATTTTGTTCATTCTACAGGCCTGAAAGAAAAAATAAAGGAGAATGACATAGTAACATT
>JAYTSC010000320.1:0-8511 GCA_043745885.1 Bacteroidota bacterium
GCTGATGAACGAGGTTATTTTTTTGAAAGCTTTAATCGAAAAACCTTCCTTGATCAAACAGGGATGGATGTAAATTTTGTACAGGATAACCAATCAGGATCTCAAAAAGGTGTTCTTCGCGGGCTTCATTTTCAAACGGGTGAATTTGCACAGGCAAAATTGGTAAGGGTGTTGAATGGCAGGGTGTTGGATGTGGCAGTTGATATTCGAAAAAATTCTCCCACATTTGGTAAACATGTGACCGTTGAATTATCAGCAGATAGTAAAACACAGTTTTTTATACCACGTGGTTTTGCACATGGGTTTCTAGTGCTTAGTGAACGTGCAAGTTTTTTTTATAAATGTGATAAATATTATAACAAATCTTCAGAAGGGGGAATCATTTATAACGATCCACTACTTGCTATTGATTGGCAGTTACCTGCCGAAGAATTGATATTGTCAGATAAAGACAGGGTTCTCCCAACTTTAATGGAAATAAAAGAAACTTTAAATTTTAGTTTATGAAAGGAATCATTCTTGCAGGTGGATCCGGCACAAGACTTTACCCAATTACCAAAGGAATCAGTAAACAATTAATGCCTGTTTATGATAAACCCATGATTTATTATCCGCTGTCCGTGTTAATGTTAGCAGGTATTTATGAAATTTTAATCATTACTACTCCCGAAGATTCACCTCAATTTCAACGATTATTGGGTGATGGTTCTGAACTTGGCTGTCACTTTGAATATGCGGTACAAGAAATTCCTAATGGCTTGGCCCAGGCTTTTGTTATTGGTGAAAAGTTTATCGGAAATGATAAAGTAGCCCTGATATTAGGCGATAATATTTTTTATGGTGCAGGGTTTAGTAAATTGGTTCAATCATTCAACGATGTAAACGGTGCAGCTGTTTTTGCTTATGAAGTAAATGATCCCGAAAGATATGGGGTGGTTGCTTTTGACAATAACCAAAAAGCAGTTTCCATTGAAGAAAAACCGACCAATCCCAAGTCAAATTATGCAGTACCCGGACTTTATTTTTATGATAACAGTGTTGTAGCCATTGCAAAAAACATGAAACCCTCTGCCCGTGGAGAATATGAGATTACCGATGTAAATAGGGTATACCTCGAAAAAGGAACTTTACAGGTCGGTATCATGAACCGTGGAACCGCCTGGCTGGATACCGGCACTTTTGATTCTTTTGCAGATGCATGCGAATTTGTTCGGGTAATAGAAAAAAGACAAAGCCAGAAAGTAGGCTGTATAGAAGAAGTCGCCTACCGTATAGGTTTTATTGATCGGACTCAACTAATGATACTTGCTGATAAATATGCCAAGAGCGGGTATGGAGAGTACCTTAGAAAAATTAGATTATAAGATATAAAATATTCGAATGCTTTTTTATCAATTAAAGTGTTAAGCTTTTAAGAGCACGTTTTCTTTAAACCAAATATACCCTGTATATATACTATGTTTCTATTTGTTTTTTTTAAACATATAGGGATATAGTAAAAATAGGAAACATAGAACCGAAAAAAATCATTTTAAGTAAATAAATATTTAAAAGTACAATATTTTCAAGTTTGAGTTAGCTTGTTAATAATCACTACCTAAACATTATTTTACAAATGGTTAAACAAAATAAGTTTATCATTGTTTAACTTTTTATGAATGCATTTACCATAAAAGATATCGAAAACCTTTCAGGTATTAAAGCCCATACGATTCGAATATGGGAACAGCGCTATTCTTTATTGAATCCCCAACGTACAGAAACAAATATTCGTTATTATTCAAACGAAGAATTACAAAAGGTATTAAATATTGCACTGCTTAATAAGTATGGGTATAAGATTTCGCATATCGACAGGATGACAATGGATGAGATGGGGGAAAAGATAATGTCACTTACCCATGCTGAAGCCCATGAAGAAAGAGTCATGAATGAACTCATTCATTGCATGGCGAATGTGAAAATGGAAGCTTTTGAAAAGGTTTTAAATGGCTATATCAATACTAAGGGAATTGAGAAGTCTATTTTGCAAGTCATCTTTCCTTTTTTAGAAAGAATTGGTATTTTATGGCTCACAAACCATATTAACCCTGCCCAGGAACACTTGGTATTTAATATTATTCGACAAAAGTTGATTGTTGGCATCGATCAAGTGAATACCCCTGCATTACCAAATAAAACCCTTCTCTTATTTTTACCGGAAGGTGAGTATCATGAACTTGGTTTGTTATTCATGCATTTTTTGTTAAAAAGTAGGGGAAACAAAGTTATTTATCTCGGTGGCAATGTTCCTATAAAAGATGTTGCTTACGTAGCTGAAATAAAGAATCCGGATTTTTTATTTACCCATTTAACTTCAGTATCGCCCAATTTTAAATTTGAAAAATTTATCAACAATGTCCAAAGCCGAATGCCCAATCGGAAAATTGTTGCTTCGGGAGGTCTTACCAAGCAATACAAAAAAGAAATCCCCGATAATTTCAGTTTTAAAAAGTCAATTCCCGAAGTGATGAGCTTTGTTGCTTCACTTTAAATACATATGAAATCATTGCATTTCGTTATTCATATTATATATATAAATATGCTTAAACGAACTATTTTTTCTATTTTACTGAATTACAATGAGTTATAGTTCAGAGAAATTTTTTGCCGATAATTTATTTTGTGTAACTTTACATACTTAAAAGTTAAACAAAATTATATGTCAAACATAGAATTTAACCAGTTATTACTATCAAATTCAGAGTTTTTAAGACCATTTGCCCTCACGCTTACCCATGATTCCGAAGCAGCAAAAGACCTAATTCAGGAGACCATGTATCGGGCCTTATCTAACAAAGACAAGTATAATGTGGGAACCAATATCAAGGCATGGTTATATACCATTATGCGTAATATTTTTATTAATAATTACCGTAGAAAAGCTAAGCAGTCAACTATTTTCGATAATACACCCAACGATTTTCTATTAAATGTAAACCAGGTTGCTGTAGCCAATGAAGCAATCGCTGGCATCAACTTAAAAGAAGTTCAAAAAGAAATCAATAACCTTCCAGAAATATTTCGAAACCCTTTTCTCTTAAACTTTGATGGCTTTAAATACCATGAAATTGCCGATATGCTCGGAGAGCCATTGGGAACCATTAAGAGCAGAATTCATTTTGCACGTAAACTGTTAAAGACACAACTAAAACGCTATTAATAATTTAACTTACTTTCTTACTTAATTAATTTGAACAAGAAAGTTATCATCATAGGGAGCGGTTTCGCGGGGCTTTCGGCCGCAACTTTCATGGCAAAAGCCGGTTGGAAGGTAACGGTTTTGGAGAAGCATCCGATCCCCGGAGGAAGAGCCCGATATATGAAAGCAGCAGGCTTTACATTCGATATGGGCCCTAGTTGGTACTGGATGCCCGATGTGTTTGAAAGATATTTTCATCAGTTTGGAAAAAAGGTCTCCGACTATTATCAACTAGAAAGATTAGACCCTTCATATCGTGTCTATTTTCCCGACGGCCCATTGGATATTCCCGCCGATTTTTCAGCCCTGCAATCTTTATTTGAGTCTATTGAACCCGGTGCCGGACATCAATTAGAGAAGTTCATAGAAGAAGCAGCATATAAATACGAAGTAGGTGTTAAGAAACTGGTGTTTAAACCCGGTCAATCAATAAAAGAATTCATTGATCTTGATTTACTAAAAGGGCTGTTTAAGTTGGATGTTTTTCGTTCCATGAAATCACATGTAGCTAAATTTTTTACACATCCTAAATTAGTAGAACTTATGGAGTTTCCGGTCCTATTTCTCGGTGCCCTTCCCGAAAAAACCCCTGCCTTGTATAGTTTAATGAACTATGCTGATATTAAGGGTGGTACCTGGTACCCACAAGGAGGTATGTATCAAATTGTTCAGGGCATGTATTCGCTTGCTATGGAATTAGGCGTTAATTTTTGTTTTGAAAACAATGTAAACAAGATTGTAATTGAAGAGAAAATGGCCAAAAAAGTAGTCGCACTATCAGTAACGGGCGAAGAAATTATTTATGAGGCAGATGTTGTGATTGGTGGTGCAGATTATCACCATATTGAAACAGCCTTATTACCAAAAGCCTATCGTAGTTATTCAGAGCATTATTGGAATACAAGAGTAATGGCACCGGGCTGTCTTTTATATTACCTAGGATTGAATAAAAAGTTAAAGGGAATCCGCCACCACAGTTTGTTTTTTGATAGTTCTTTTGCCATGCATGGGAAAGAGATTTATACAACTAAAGAATGGCCCAGCGACCCATTATTTTATGTGAGCGCTACTTCGGTAACGGATGAGACCCTGGCACCTCCGGGATGTGAAAATTTGTTCCTTTTGATTCCGGTTGCTACGGGTCTTTCAAACGATACAGAAGCACTGAGGGATACCTATTTCGAAATGATTATGGAAAGAATGGAAAAACATTTTGGGCAATCAATAAAAGAGTCGATTATTTACAAAAAATCTTTTGCTCAGAGCGATTTTATGAGCGAATACAACTCTTTTAAAGGAAATGCTTACGGTTTAGCGAACACTTTGCTACAAACTGCTGTTTTAAAACCGTCTTGTAGGAGTAAAAAGGTGAAAAACCTTTTTTATACCGGTCAATTAACCGTACCAGGACCTGGTGTGCCTCCCAGTCTGATTAGTGGAGAAGTCGTTGCAAGTGAAGTAATAAGGGCATATGGAACAAATTCTGAAAACTGAGAAGATAATAGAAGTGAAGATTAGTTAATAGTGAATAGTGAATGGAAGTAAGAGTTTACATAACAAAAAGTTGCATAGAAAACGGGACGTACCCATGTGCCCGCAACAAAAGTACAGTAAAGAGCAGAAGCCAGTTACTTAAAAAAGCGCATACTATGATGAACCTGTTTCATGAAGTTAGTCAGGATTGTAGCAGAATTACTACCAGGAAATACAGTACTAGTTTTTCTTCGGCAATTAAATTGGTGCATAATCATTTACGAAGCCATATTTATAACATTTATGGTTTTGTCCGTTTTGCAGATGAGATAGTAGATACCTTTCATAACTTTGAAAAAGCTAATTTGTTAGCAGAGTTTAAAAAAGCTGCTTTTGAGGCCATAGACCGTGGTATTTCGTTGAATCCAATTCTTAATAGCTTTCAATTAACGGTAAATACTTACCAAATAGACAGAAAATTAATCGAGGCATTTTTTGTAAGTATGGAAATGGACTTAAACAAAAGTAAGTATGATAAAGCCGGTTATGAAGAATATATTTATGGAAGTGCAGAAGTTGTAGGTTTAATGTGTTTGTATATATTTTGCGAGGGCAACACATACGAATATGAAAAATTGAAACCATCTGCCAGAAGCTTGGGTGCGGCATTTCAAAAAGTAAACTTTCTTCGTGACCTGAAAGCTGATTATGAGGGTTTGGAAAGGGTGTATTTTCCGGGATGTGATTTTAGAAATTTTACAGTAGCCGATAAAATGGCTATTGAAACAGATATCCAAAATGATTTTGACAATGCTTACCAAGGCATCTTGCAGTTACCCATTAAATCAAGATTTGGGGTGTATGTAGCTTATAAATATTATCTTTCTCTTTTTAACAAAATAAAGAAGTTACAACCACAAAATGTTTTAGAAAATAGAATTCGAATACCAGATTATGGTAAAATATTGATTCTTGCAAAAGCAGGGATCCGAAGCCAGTTTAATGTTTTATAGTTGACAACAATACTATTTTTTATATAGCATGGAACAAGTGATTTTAGTTGATGAGTACGATGTTTCTTCCGGCGTAATGGAAAAAATGGAAGCACATGAAAAAGCGCTATTACATAGGGCACTCAGTGTTTTTATTTTTAACGCAAAAGGTGAAATGTTATTACAACAACGATCTTTACAAAAATACCATAGCGGTGGGCTTTGGACAAACAGCTGTTGTAGTCACCCAAGACCTGGTGAAGATACCCTTAATGCTGCCTCACGTAGGCTTCAGGAAGAAATGGGTTTTACGGTTCCTCTTCAAAAAATATTTGATTTTGTTTATCATGCAAAATTCGAAAATGGACTTTCTGAATATGAGTTCGACCACGTATTTGTAGGCAAATATGAAGGAGAAATTGTGCCGGATTCTATGGAAGTTAATCACTATCATTATCAGTCAATGAATGCGATTGAAGTACAACTACAAAATCAACCAACCCTGTTTACGGCCTGGTTCCATATCGCTTTTCCTAAAGTAAAAAAATGGTACAACGAAAACATATTCGCATGAGAAATTGAATATTTCTCTTATCTTTTACCAATCATTTACATGAAAACATCTTCTCAGGCAATAATTATTGGTGCCGGTATTGCGGGCATCGCAAGTGCTATCCGATTGGCAGTTCAGGGAATGCAGGTTTCTGTTTTCGAAAAAAATAGCTATCCGGGAGGTAAGTTGAGCAATTTTGAATTACAAGGATACCATTTTGATGCAGGGCCCAGTTTGTTTACACAGCCTCATTTGGTTAAGGAATTATTTGAATTAGCCGGTGAGCCGATAGAGAATTGTTTTTCTGTTTATCGATTACCAGTTACTTGCCAATATTTTTATGAAGATGGAACGATGGTGAATGCGTATGCTGATCCGAAAGAGTTTGCAAAAGAATTGGCTTCGAAATTGGGAGAGAAAGAAAGTAGCTTGCTAGCTTATTTACACAAATCAGAAAAAGTATTTAATGATATCGGATATGTTTTTTTGAATTATTCACTTCATAAAGTAAGCACTTTGTTTTCAGGAAGGATTGGTAAGGCTTTACTAACAGCTAGATGGGCTCATTTATTTCGAACATTGAATCAAATGAATCTTGCCCAATTTTCTAATCCCAAAACTATACAACTTTTTAATCGTTATGCTACTTATAATGGCAGCAACCCTTACAAAGCTCCCGGTATACTTAGCCTTATACCCCATCTGGAACACAATGATGGGGCTTATTTTCCTAAAGGCGGAATGATCAGTATTACCCATGCATTGTATCAATTAGCCCTAAAGAAAGGAGTCCGTTTCTATTTTGATTCGCCGGTTCAACGGATTATTCAAAATGAGGGAAAGGCAATCGGAGTGGTTGTTGCAGAGGAAAACAAATTGGCAGATATCATTGTCAGTAATATGGATGTTTATTTCACTTATAGCCGTTTAATGAATGATGCCATTAAAGCAAAAAAAATATTGAAACAAGAAAGAAGCAGCAGTGCCTTTATTTTTTACTGGGGTATCAAGAAAGAATTTACTTCGCTGGGATTACATAATATTTTTTTCTCTTTAGATTATAAAAAAGAGTTCGATCATATTTTTACTACAAAAAGTATTTATCATGATCCCACTGTTTATGTCAATATCACAAGCAAATGTGAACCGGGTTTACAAGCGCCGACAGGAAAAGAAAATTGGTTTGTAATGGTGAATACGCCTGCCAATATTGGTCAAGACTGGTCTGATTACAGGGAAAAATATCGAAAAGCCATTATTGAAAAATTGAACCGTATTTTGCATACAGATATAGAACCCCTTATAGAGGTAGAAGAAGTATTAGACCCTGTTTTAATTGAATCAAAAACCAGTTCCTATGGCGGATCATTATATGGAACCAGTTCCAATTCTAAAATGGCTGCATTTCTTCGGCATCCCAATTTTAGTAGCCAAGTAAAAGGATTGTATTTTGTAGGGGGCAGTGTACATCCCGGAGGAGGCATACCTTTATGCCTACAAAGCGCAAAAATTATGAGTGAAATGGTTATGGTTGATAGAAAAGATAAATACTAATTGCACAAGTTAAAATAGGGCCGCAGTTTCGCAGATTAATTTTAACTAATCTGTGTATAAAAAGAAGTTTGAAATTCACAAAACAACAAATCGCCACTTTCTTAGCCATCCTATTTCACTTTTGTGGAGTGGTAGGTATTTTATTTACCCCATATAAAGATTGGTTTGTTCAAAATACGCCCTTAAATCTTTCACTAATGGTGGCATTATTAATCTGGACCCAACCACAGAAAACAAATTCCTTTTTCATTTTCCTATGTATCGTTTTATTAATGGGTATGGGTACTGAAATGATAGGTGTAAATACGGGCCAACTATTTGGAGTTTACCAATATGGGGTATTAATGGGTAAAAAATTGAATGGCGTTCCCTGGTTGATAGGTCTCAATTGGTTTGTCGTTATTTTTTCTAGTGCTTCTCTTATGAAGCAATTTCAACAATGGTCAAGAAAAAAATTAGCAGATACCGATGTTGAATTGCCCATTTGGGTAGCGAATGTATCATTATTAGTAGATGGTGCCATCCTTGCAACATTTTTCGATTGGTTGATGGAACCGGTTGCCATGAAACTGGGTTTTTGGAACTGGAAAAATGAGGAAATACCCCTATTTAATTATGTTTGCTGGTTTCTGATTAGCTTTTTTCTTTTATGGGTATTTAACAAATTTCGATCTATTCAGATCAACCAATTCGCAGTA
>JAYTSC010000321.1:0-2384 GCA_043745885.1 Bacteroidota bacterium
ATTGGTATCGAAAGGTATTGTATAGTCCTTATACTGTAATTCCTTAATCATTGAAATAGTGGCTGCAGTACCTGTTCCAAATACTTCTCTTAACTCACCAGATTTATATGCTTCAATAAGTTCATCAATACTGAATTTTTTTTCAACCACTTCTAGCCCCATATCTTTTAATAGTACCATGGCACTATCACGGGTAATACCTGCCAATATTGTTCCTTCCTCTAATGAAGGTGTAATCGCCTGGTTACCAATGATGAAAAAAACATTCATCATGCCTACTTCTTGTAAATATTTGTGCTCAAAAGCATCGGTCCATAAAACCTGGTCACAACCATTTTCTTTAGCCAATCGGGTTGCCAACATACTACTGCCATAATTTCCGGCATTTTTCGAAAACCCAACACCGCCGGGAGCTGCACGTGTATATTTCTCTTCCACATGAATCTTCATGGGTTCGGAAAAATAAGGACCTGTAGGACTTAAGATAATCATGAATTTATAAGTGTCCGATGGCTTAACACCAATTACATGATCGGTAGCAAACATAAATGGACGAATATATAAAGAATGATCAGGTAAAGCAGGGATCCAGCTTTTATCAATTTTTATTAATTTACGCATGCCTTCAATAAAAATTCCCTCAGGTATGGTTGGCATACACATTCTTTCTGCAGAAATATTAAAACGTTTCAAATTTTCGAGGGGTCTAAAAATAGCTACATTTCCTTCTTTGTCTTTATAAGCCTTTATTCCTTCAAAAATGGCTTGTCCATAGTGAAGAGTGGCCAACGATGGTTCTAATAAAAAGGGTTGATAGGGTTTGATTTCTATATTTTTCCATTCCCCATTCTCATAATCAGCTTCCAACATGTGGTCTGTAAAATATTTGCCAAAAGGGATATTTTCAAGAGCCAATTCATTTAACTTACTTGTCTCAACTTTCGTGATAATTATGTCTGATGCTGCTACCATAGTTTTATATTTGATGCAAATAAACAAAAAAATTAAAAACTAACAATCGTTAATATTTTAAATGGCATGAATGTGAATAAAATTGAACTCCCGGGCTTTCTAATTGCAGAATTATTTAAAAATAACCTTGTTATTTCAGAACAAGAACCCCCAAATGACTCAATTTTACCAAGTTCTGAAATCCAATCTAGTAACAGGGAATGGTATTTAGGGAGCAATTTACGAAAAATTACACTTTTAGTCAGTGAAAAAGAGGCAGTTTATCTTTTGGATGATTCTTTGCAGTTTTTGACTTCCATTTTGGGTGCATGCAAACTTAATCTGGGTGATGTATCTATTATTAATTTTTATAATCACCCCATAGACTATCAAGAGATAAAAGAAAAGCTTTCTCCAAATTATTTATTATTATTGGGTGTTACGGCACAACAAGTCAAATTACCCTTTTCGGTACCTCACTTTCAAGTACAGAAATACGATAACTGTGAGCTGCTACTTGCACCTTCACTAGAAAATATGTTGGGCAATAGCCAAGAAGCCAAATTGGAAAAAAGTAAATTGTGGTTGTGTTTGAAAAAGATGTTTACTATTTAGTAGGCTGCTTACCATTTGAAACACAATGGTAGCTTTATAATACAAGTATTTTCATCATGTTCCCTTTCATTATAAAAGAAACTGCCAAGTTACTATTGCAACAATGGCAAGTACTCGATGAAGAAATTTATATAAACATGAATCTTGATAAAGAGGTTAAGGATTTTTTTATCAACTTTTAATCCCAAAGCTTTTCAATACAATAATTAGTCAAGTAAAAATGTATATTTAGATAATACAATTAAGATGAAGACAAGTTTAATTTTTGCAACCAACAACCAAAATAAAGTTGATGAGATCAGGTCGGTTATTGGTAAACAGTTTCAAATAATCACCTTACAAGAAGCAGGCATTCTGATTGACATTCCTGAACCACATAATACATTAGAAGCCAATGCGAGAGAAAAATCAACCACGATTCAACAACTTACCGGGAAGAATTGTTTTGGTGAAGACACCGGCCTTGAGGTAGAATCATTGAATGGTGAACCAGGTGTTAAGAGTGCCAGATATGCAGGTGAAGGAAGGGATTTTCAGGATAATATTGAGCTGTTATTTAAAAATTTAACAGGTTATACAAATCGTAACGCTAGATTCAGAACAGTCATTTCACTCATTTTTAGTAACAAAGAATACAAATTTGAAGGTATTTGCGAAGGAAGAATCATAGAAGTTCAAAAAGGGAATCAAGGCTTTGGGTACGATCCTGTATTCATTCCGGCAGGAGCAAATAAAAGTTTTGGCGAAATGGATATGGAAGAAAAAAACAAATTTAGTCATAGAAAAAAAGCAGTTTCCCAACTAATTCATTTTTTAAG
>JAYTSC010000322.1:0-2767 GCA_043745885.1 Bacteroidota bacterium
AATGCGGCCGATAGTATGATCTTCCAAACTGAAAAACAATTTAAGGAGTTTGGCGAGAAAATTTCTGCAGATAAAAAAGTGCCTATTGAGGAAGCTTTGACTAATTTGAAAGAAGCACATAAGAATCAGGATATTGCCGGTATTGATACTGCCATGGCTGCAATGAATACTGCCTGGACTGCGGCTAGTGAAGAAATTTACAAAGCACAGGCAGAAGCAGGGCAGCAGGGGGCACAACCCGGCGCTAATCAAGCAGGAGCACAATCTGCAAATGGCTCTGAAGCGCCCAAAAATGATACAGTAGAAGATGTGCAGTTTGAAGAAGTAAAATAAGATCGCGAAATACGCGGAATGTAGATAGAATTTTATCGAGCCCTCACAAATTTGTGGGGGCTTTACTTTTTCACATATAGGCCAATAATGGCTAGCATTAAAGGAATAAAAAAAGCAAATACCCAACGGATGATATCTGTTTTGGTTTCAGAAATTTTTAGTGATAATGTCATTTCTACTTCTTTCAAGTCTTCTTTTGTTGCAAGATTTTTTAGATTTTGCTCATTTACATCTTTCATTCTAGCATCAACAAATCCAAGTAAAGCCTCCGCCTCCTTGTTACCAAGTTTTTGTTTGAGTATTTCGTAAAGTTGTATGTCGGTAGTGGTGATAGGCATTTTACAAATCTGTAAATTCAAAATTAAGCAGTTCTTTATTAAAAAGGTAACTATGGGTTAAAAAACATTGGAAAGAGGTATTTATACCTAATAAGGGAAAGTATTTTTTTGTCATTTTTTCTATTCAGTACCTATTGATAATTTATAAATGTTTTAGGGGCATCCTTACCCAATCGATAACAAATTGATAAAAAACTATTCAATTCTGATGACTATATCCTTGGTTCTTACAAAAAAGCGAAAAGAAGCAGGTTTGCAATTAACTGACAAAAATCATAAATCAGGCTCTGCTCTTGGATTAATTTTGTACTTGATTTTAATTTAGTGCTTGATATTGTTCTAACCCAAACAAAGGAGGACTTATGTATTACCTTGCAAATTTTTCAGTTGTTTCTATTGATCAAATGTCTACTATTTCAATAAATTGTTCAGAATTAGATGATGGGGATATCCTTAGTATGAAAGAAAATGAATCTAGGAAAACCATTTTTAGTCTGGTTGATCTTTGGAACCTTCAGCGACACATGCGAACTATACATGTTTCGAACAGGATTCCCAGAACCTGGGAAGGGTGATAAGGGGTTTGATTATTCGGCATTTAATGATTGCACCCATTTTTGACAACATTGTCTAAAACTTTCAACTTTTTATCTTGTATACGTCATTTTAAATGTTGTAAACTAGAAAGGGGTAGAAGTACAGTCGCAGTTTTTTTTTTCTGCACTGAGAGTATTATTGTTTTCGAGTTTAATGATGATAGATGTATTTGGGATTGAATTCCCAGTATTAACAAATCCTAAGAGATCCAATGTATAGCAATAAGTGATACCACCGGGGTTTATATCAGAAAAACTTCGGTTAATAAGTCCTATTGATTTTGGATTAAAATAATAAGTACCACTATTCAAATTAGGCAAAGTTAACCCAGCAGAAAAAACCTGAATGGAGGGTGTAATATTATCTTTCACTAAGGTAAGATTATTGTCTTCCGGTATTCGTGTAGATCCTAGTTTGATCCAGTTACCCATCGCAGTTCAGGGAACATTTAAATTATATTCACCAGGTATGGGAATGGTCGTTCGTTTTATTCTCCTATCAAAACTACCCAGTTTTGCTTCCAGCATAATTCGAGATTTAGTATCAAAATAATCGAGCGGATTGCCAGATACCCCTTTGATATTAACGCCTAAATCAATGCCAACTGTTCCTGAATTGATATTGGCAAAACCCAATGTTTCTCCGGCAGTTGCAGATAAAGCAACCGGATACACATAACAGCCCTGATAGATGATTCCCCAGGTTGTATCAGCAGGCTAACAAACAGCACAGCTAAAATTATTGAGTGAGGTAAGTAAACGTTGTGAAAGATTGCTTACATGGCTCCAATATAGATAACTATTTTCTGATCCTCATGCAATCGTATATTCATAAGAATTATTTAGGGAAATGGAAATAGCTGTTCTCCTTGTGATCTTAAGTATGTGTACATTGCCCGGCGATTTTATTTCTAGGGAAGGTTTGTTGGATGCACAAACTAAATACATAGGGTCTAGTAGGAAAGACGTGAGCGCTTGGATTTAGATTGCCAAGAGGAACGAGTGACCTAAGATCAGCTGTATCAAAAGAGGGCACTGAAAAAGTGCCACTTACCAAATCGTACTTTGGATATTGGGTATCATTTTGCGGGCTCTCGTTTTTACTTCTATTGCATGCAAAACAAATGAATGAGATGCTGATTAGTAATGTTAAAGTGTTTATTCTCATAAAGCTTAAGCTCTAGATCAAAAAATAATACTGCGCCTTCGAGTCTTTGCGAGCAAAATATTCATGCCATTACACAAGGGTACTATTAAATCCGATTTTTATTTTGAAACTGAGAAGCTATCCATTTTCAGGTGTTTATCCATTTTATGGAAACGGTTGTAATGTTTGTTTTTTCTGATTGGATGATATGATTTCTATCTTGTAAAAGTTGCTTTGTTTGCGGTGAAAGTGTAAGGGGCACAGGTACAATCGCAGTTTATTTTTTCAACACTAAGTGTAGTGCCATTCTCCATTTTTATAATCACAGAAGTAGCTGGGAGTAAGGAATTTCC
>JAYTSC010000323.1:0-3212 GCA_043745885.1 Bacteroidota bacterium
TAGATACGAATACCCTCTTTACACTGATTATCCCGAATTCATATACTTTTTATTGGAATACTACTATTCCAAATATTTTGTCAAAATTGGCTGATGCAAAAACTGCTTTTTGGCAAAAAAACAACCGACTCACAAAAGCGGCGGCTATTCATTTAACAACTGAACAGGTTTATACATTAGCTTCAATTGTAGAAGAAGAAACAAATGATGAGGGTGACAAATTAAAAATTGCCAGTGTATATCAAAACAGACTGAACATTGATATGCCTTTACAAGCCTGTCCAACTATTAAATATGCTATGAAGAATTTTACTTTACCGCGTATCTACGAAAAATACCTTTTCAATCCATCCCCTTATAATACTTATCGTAGAAAAGGATTACCTCCTGGACCAATCTGTACTCCTTCACCCAAAACCATTGATATAGTTTTAAATGCGCCCAAAACAGATTTCCTCTATTTTGTGGCAAAAAGCGATTTTAGCGGATACCATCATTTCAGTAGTAATTTTGCAGAGCATAACCAATATGCAAAAGAATACCAAAAAGCCTTAGATATTTATTTGGTGAATAAAAAACAAAATGAACAAACGCATTGACTAAAGTAGAACGATTTTTTTTACGCCACCCCCTTGTCAATTCCCTGCTTAATAAAAGTAAAGGCTGGGTCATACCGGGATTTAAAGGATTACCCGTTTATGATGTTATCAATTTTTTTATCAAACAAATTAATAAAGTTGGTTTAAATGAACGCGCTTCGGCCATTTCTTTTAACCTTATTATGGCTTTGCCGGCAGGTATTTTATTTTTGTTTTCATTGATTCCTTATTTGCCAAAACCGAAAAGTTTTGAAAAAGAAATATTAAGTCTTTTTACAGACATCACTCCCAATTCAAGTACTTCAAAATTTATCAGCAACATATTAAATGATCTTTTAGAAAACCAACATGTAGGTATTTTTTCTTTTGGATTTGTTTTATTGATGTATTATGCTTCCAATGCAGTGATGGGTATTATTCGCACATTCGACAAATCAATTAAGGAACATAAAGGAGTTTTTATGCACCAAAGATGGAGGGCATTACAATTAACTTTTATTTTAATCCTTCTGATTCTGATGTCTTCTCTAGCATTATTTCTTGGTAAAGAAGAACTGGCATATCTACTTAAAACAGTTTTTCATGCCAATAAAAATACCCGACTTTCCTGGTGGACGGGTATACGATGGGCCATCATTGTAAGTCTATTGTTTTATGGTATTGCCTTTATTTACAAATTTGCTCCATCGGTTAAAAAACGTTGGAACTTATTATCGCCTGGATCAATTTTGGCTACATTTCTAACCCTTTCAACAACCTTGATTTTCTGGTATTGGGTAGATAATTTTTCTAAATACAACAAGATTTATGGTTCAATTGGAACTGTTTTAATTATTATGTTGCTAATTCAAATTAACTCTTTGATTCTACTCATTGGTTTTGAATTGAATGTGAGCTTAACCTATCTAACCAAAGAAGCAGAGGAAAGGAAACTGAAAGAAGAGGCGAAATTAATTAAGATAAAATGAGAAACGGAAGAATGTAAAGTTAATTTCTTGCATTTTAAGGAAGAGACAAATCTTTATGGATAATTAACTTTTCTGCATCTTACTCAAACTACTATATAATTCTTATGAAAAAAAACCCAACCATTCGAACCCTAATCATTATTGGATTGGTTTTTCTCATCACATATGCTTTGGCTGATGGGATAAGAAAAGGCAGCACAATCGGTATTATTTTGGCTTTAGTAAGCATGTTAGCCTTATTTATTTCCATTCGCCTTTTAAAGAAACTTTCGCAGATAAATGAAACAGAGGATGACGAAGATAATAGTAACTAAATTCAGGAATTGGCTCCAAATTACCCTATTTACTATTAGCTAATCTACGTCTAAATTTTATTGGGAGATGATTAGTAGAAATAGCCATTCACTTTTTGTCTGTGAATTACCATTTACTCTACCAGTTTTTGCAATTCCAATACCAACTTTTGTTCAGGTAATTGTTGCTTATAAAACTGTTTGTACTTTTTTTTATTGTTTACCATTAGTGTAACAGGAATAGAACCTTCCCAGGATTTATCAATTTTTGAACAAAAAACTTCTACTTCTGATTCATTTAGCCATAGAATTTGGGAAAGGAACCCGCTTTTCTTTGCAAAACCAGCAATCCCTTTCGGATACTCATCTGCAAAGTCAATACTCACCAAAAGCAACTTGACATTTTTATCAGCAAATAAAGCCACATTCTTTTCAAACCAGGGTATTTCTCTAATACAAGGCCCACACCAGGTTGCCCAAAAATTAACCACCAATGGCATTGAACTGGTATCAATCAGTTTCAACAATTCATCAATTTTTACTTTTTGAATGGATTGTGCAGTTCCCAATTGTTGCGAGCTTAAGAAAGCAAGCAGTATCAATAATTTTTTCATACTAAAACAACTTCAAACGGTTTACTAACTATTCATTTACTAAAAATATAAAAAAAACACCAAAACCTTATCGATGATACCAATCTGCAAAATTAGGGAAACCATCCCTCTACGACTCTCCGCCACGGCGTTAAATAAATCTCAAATTATCAAATTGCTTTGTCCCCCCAATCCTTCATTAACCCCTTAATCCTACCCACCGGCAACGCATTTTGCTGATAATGGCCGGCAAGAATTTTTTGCCTCAATGCTTCATAAATAGTAACCGCACATGCCACAGAAATATTCAGACTTTGAATAATACCCATTTGGGGAATAATAAAATTTCCGTCGGCCATAGACCTGATTTCTTCACTAACGCCATCATGTTCATTCCCAAAAACCAAGGCAATACTTTCTGTAAAATCAATTTCAAATAAACTTACTGCATCAGTGGACAGATGTGTTGTTATAATTCGTTTATAGTGTTTATGTATGGCAACGATACATTCTTTTGCATCAACATATTCATGTATGGTAAGCCATTTTGCTGCACTGCTACTACTTCTCGTACCGAATTTTTTATGGGGATGAATTTTTGTGGTTAACACATATATATCTTGAATACCTACCGACTCGCAAGTTCTCATAACTGCTGAAATATTATGCGGGTCATCAACGTTTTCCATCACCACTGTTAGATTAGGCTGGCGTTGATGAAGTACACGCAATAATTTCTCTTTTCTTTCGGGTGTCATA
>JAYTSC010000324.1:0-2285 GCA_043745885.1 Bacteroidota bacterium
CGATATCGGGGTCCTAAAGAAAAAGTAAAATAAGGATCATTCTCTTGAGGCCCTTCAGCAAATCCAACATTATAACTCATATAAAACCTTTTACGGCTATCACTACTTCCACTAGAACCAAAAAAATAGTAAGGGGTTTTTTTAATCATTCTCCCTGCAGTGCGTAGATCAAAGAAATCACGCTGCCATACAGGCTGCCAAGTGAGTTTAAGGGTAAGGTCCCAGAAATTTTTAAAGAACCCAAATGCACTACCTGATAAAATGACACTTGAAAATTGGAAAGGTTTATATAAGAATACAGGTGCCACTGAAAAAGTATAATTATAACTTAAAAAGTTTTTGGTAGGTGTAAAAACATTATAACTTATTTTACCCAAACTAGAAACTAAATTGGGCGACTTAAGGATACCCAAGTCATTGGGATCATATTTTTCAGAGACAATTAAATTCTGAAATTGGTATTGTATCCGGCCACTGATTTTTGCATAAGAAACATTGTTTTGAAAGCCATTGTAACTATCCGAGCCGGTAATTTGGCTAAACCTGCCTGCCCATAAAAAACTATGTCTGTTTCCCCCATCATACAGGTTTACATCCAACCCTGTTACGTTTGCATTTCTTCTTCCTCCTGCACGCCATACATTGGTATTTGTGAGAGTAAGTGAAGATCTTCCCTTTAAAGCCTGGTCAAGTACCATGATATTATAATTGGTTAATGGCTCTGTTTCAGTACTTATTTTCTCTTTCGTTGTTTTGTTTTCAACTACTGCATACATTTCAGCACCCACCGCATTAAAAATTCCTATCCCCAGTTTATTCTTATTCCGTCCGGAAAATTTAGTCGCATTGATTAGTTGCGTTATGCCGGGGTTTGAAACAATCTCAACATTGGGATTACTATTGATCGAATTATTCACGCCAGTATAACCGGAAGGGGTTCCTCCTAACCTTCTTGAATAAAATAATCCTGCTTTATTAAACAGTTCAATGCCCTCAGTAAAAAATGGTCGGTTTTCAAGAAATTGAACTTCAAAAGGAGATAAATTTAAAACTACATTATCTGAAATCACCTGTCCAAAATCCGGTATGATGGTAGCGTCTAATGTGAAGCTTTCATTGATACCATATTTCACATCCATTCCACCATTGCGCAGAAATTCTGTTTTCTTAGTTCCGTTAGCATAGGGAACGGTTCTAACACCTGCAGTTACATAAGGTAAAAATGACAAACGAAGTGGGGGAATAATATTCTCAACACCGGTAATCATTCCAAACTGATTCACAAATCCATTTTGATTGGGATCTACTTTATTCCAGAAAGAACTTTCATTGATTCCTCGTTTAAATCTTTGGAAATTAAGACCCCATTCCTGAATGGTTTTTTTAGAAAAGCGAAGGGCGGAATAGGGAATTTTCATTTCTACACTCCATCCATCTTTTTGCATTTTTACATTGCTTTCCCATACAGCGTCCCATGAATAATCGCTTGGCAAGCCAAATTGAGAAATTAGCGTTGCTACCAATCTACCGTCTGATTGCACATTTCTAGAAGTAACCAGAAATTGAAAACCATTTTGCTTATCATTATAGGTATCAAAAAAAACGCTAAAAAAGTCCACATCTTTTCTTTGTTCCCCATCTCTGGAAGTTAACTGTTTGCGTATTTTATTGGGGTCATCATACAGATAAGCTCCTACATAAACAGCCTGGTCATCATACAAGATATGTACCTTGGTTTGCTGAGAACTTAATTCACCAAAATGGGGAGAGTTCACAATAAAGCTATCAGCAAAAGGAGCTTGTTGCCAAAAGGTTTCATCTAAAATTCCATCAACTTTTATAGCGGAATGGATTCGTAAAGCAGCTAATTTCATTTTTTGGGCATTAGCAAACAAAGCCGATAAAATCAATATAAAGGAAACTGTTTTTCTCATGCAAAAAAATAATGGCGCAAAAATAACAGAATGCAACCCTCCTTTGCTAAAAAATTGTATCAACGGCAAAAAAAAAGCAGCCTAGAAAGCTGCTTTTAAATGGGAACCATATGTGTGAACTAATAATAATTAGTTCATTTTTTTCTTCAAACTACTTACCTGCTCCTGCAAATTATTCACCATACCTGCTAATTGGTTTACATCCCAACGTGGACCTGTGTTGGCTTTTTGCATAATATAAACTGCCTTCCATACCTCTAGTACGTCTTCTGAACTCACATTATACGGTTCATATTGTGGATTGTCACTAATTAATGTAAGTTTGTTTTTCAAACGATTATTCTTCATAAT
>JAYTSC010000325.1:0-2048 GCA_043745885.1 Bacteroidota bacterium
CATCTGTATTGGAAGTAATGGTTTGTGCAGAACCATAAAAAGAAATGCTACAATAGAAAAGAATACACGCAGAAACTATTTTCTTTGAGACAGCCATAATAATGGGTTAAAATAATATCCCGAATATACAATTAATCTTTAGTAATAAAATCTTCTCGCATAGGACTAAAAACGTCCATTAGCTCACCAGCTTCTAAACAAACAACGCCATGCATTATATTTGGTGGTATATAAAACACATCACCAGCCTTTAGTAAATATTTTTGGGAATCAATTTCAACTTCAAATACGCCTCTTTCTACTTTTGAAATTTGAACATGATAATGTTTGTGTAGCATACCAATTGCACCTTTTTCGAAAGACACCAGAACTAACATTATTTGTTCACTATAAGTCATTATCCTCCTTTTAACTCCTACAGTAACTTCCTTCCATTCAATGGAATTGTTCTCTATAACTAATTTTTCAGGGTGGTCAACGACTTTTTTAGTAGCCATGTTTTTGATTTTTTGATTTTGTAAACTCATATTAGAAATATTCCCTTTATTAGGCTTTGGCTTTAGAAAGTTGTTAGCAATAAATAACATTTACTCTCAACATTCATTATAAGATCAAACCCTTACTCTTTTATAAAATCAAATTTTCTATTCTGAAACTGTTTGTCCTGAATAATTTTTTTTAATTTTTGAAAAGTTTCGAAAGGTCCATTGATGGTAAATAAATTTACTAGCCAGGCAGGCACTTCTCCCCCCGGGTCTAATCGTATGGTATAATCAATTTTTATTTTATCTATAGCAATAGGTGTCACTTCCCAAATGGCTTGTGAGAAGGGTATTCTTACCTTACCTTCTTTTTTAGGAAGTATATGATCGATCTTGTTTGCCCGGATGGTTAAATTTTTCGTTACCGGATTTTGTGTAATTGACATTTCTGCTACCAAATCTCTATTACTTACCGGCCAGGGGAAAGTTATTTCTGTATAATAATAAATTCTGGAAGGCTCCAGTGTTTTTAAAAGAGTGGAAGATTTTGTAGCAATCACCCATTCCGGTTGGCGGTTTGGGGTTAGCAAAACGGCTGCCAATTGGGAAATACTAGCATTTATCACACAGGTAACCTTTACCACTTTAAACTTTGAATCAGGCGCTTTGCCATTATATACTTGAATTCCCTCTTTGTCTTTTTTCAGTTCCCATTCTTGTTGCGCACTAACTGAAGTTACAAAAAAGAAAAAAACAAAAAACGAATAGAAATGAAAATGCATATTATTTAGATTGCTCTTTTTCATTCACTAATTTAAGAATTGTTTGTAAGATTTTAGTGTATTTCAAAGTTTTAAAAGAACAAATTAGTATGTTTTAACAATCGATTATAAAAGCGTCTCAATTCAGCTATTTTTTTCTCAACCCTTTCATAATTCAAACTTTCCCATAAAACAATAGGCTTCGAGACAATTAACAAAGCCAGTTTCAGGAAGATTATTACACATTTATTAAATATAATATATGAATTCGGGGTCAAAGACAAAAAGAGGCTTTACAAGGTTTACATTTGCAGATATGCTTTTTCACTTTAGGTCGGGTCTCATATTTATTACTTTCTTTTTTTGTCTGGCAATGGCCCATGCACAACAGCGAAGAATATCCGGTGTTGTGAAGGATAAACAGAGTGATGAACCCATCCCTTTTGCATCCGTCATACTAAAATTAGCTCATAAAGGTGTTTTAACAGATTCGGCCGGAAGATTTTCGATAGAAATAGCAGGTGTCCCAGCTAATGACTCCTTATCCGTTTTAAGTGTTGGTTATAAAGTACTCATTTATCCATTAAAAGCGATCAAGGATAGTCTCAACCTAGAATTAAAAATAGAAGTTTTACCCCCTTCAGGAGAAGTGGTTGTAAAAAGCAAATACAACCGTGCCCTATGGTTTTGGCGAAAAATAATGGCCAATAAGGATAGAAATAATCGAACCCGCTGGGATAATTACCGCTACGAAATATACAATAAATTGGAGATGGATCTGAATAATGTAAAGACTGAGAAGCTA
>JAYTSC010000326.1:0-2403 GCA_043745885.1 Bacteroidota bacterium
GCGGTTGAATTTAAATTAAGTAAACTAGCCTTACAAAATGGGGGTGTTTTAGAAAAAGAACAACATATTATTTCGGTTTGGAGTAATTGGTATTTGCAAGCATTGGCTAAGATGGTAGACATTAACACAAAAGGATCATCTACAATAATTAAAACAAAAATTTCTGATGCACAAACTAACCTTAAACAAAAAACGGAAATCTTGAATAAATTGTTATCGACTAAATAATAAAATAGTAAATTTTCTTAAAATAAATTTTGATGCATTGAAATTTAATTAACTTTCATTACTGTAGCCATTGCCGTCCTTACTTTCTGCAAAAATGGAGGAACAATCATAAAAGGGTCTCCTGAACTTAGGGTTTCAATCGGCAAATACCCACGATAATTGGAATCTTTGGCAATCCTGAATATTTTCTCCAAATCCATATGCTCATTTTTGCCAAAAGATTTAACCATTTCTTTTACTTGCCAGTTAACAGCAAATTCAACTGTTTTTCTTATTTCACTATAGGGTTCCAGTGTAGCAAAGCTATCGGTATCCAGTATCAAACCAAACCATTCACTATTTACACGTTTCATAATCTCAATTACCTGATCACCGGTTTTGATAAAATCATTATGGTTTTGTACAGCAACGATTACTCCAAATCTTTTTCCATACTCAACACAGGTTTTAAAATCTTCAATCATCCAATTGGCTGTTTCTTCCCATGTATAACCCACAGGGATTTCTTTCCCTGCAAAAACCCTAAGTACAGGTGCACCCAATTTGGCAGCCACCTCTATCCATTTTTTAACAAAGTCAACCTCCATTTTTCTTTTTGTTTTATCTGGCTCCGTAAAATCATTTTTGATTCCGGTTCCACTGATGGCTAATCCTAATTGATGGGCTTTTCTTTTCAAATAAAAAATATATTCATCACTCGGAATTTTAGGATATCCGGGAAAATAATAGGCTGTTAAGTCAATGGCATCAAAATTTTCCTTTGCGCAAAAATCCATCACAGCCTCCAAATTGGTAATGCCTTTTCTTAAAGGGTCATTAAATGAATAGGCATTTAAACTGATTTTAAAACGGTTATTATTTGTAATCACCTCATTTCGAACAGATGCTTCCTTCGCAAAGGATTTGGTACCTAAGCCTGCAATTGCAGAAAAAGTAGTTAAGGTTTGGATAAATTTTCTTCTTTTTACAGTATTCATATTAAGTAGGTTAAGCATTCTTATTGCAGCTTTGTACAATTTCAAAAATCATCATTCTTTTTAATGGATACTAAACTCCATAAACAAATTTTTCCATCACTTTCATCGATTCTATTGCATCTGCTGCTGAACATGGATTTTCTCCTTTCCCTAAAAAATAGTTCACTACTTTTTCAATCATGGGTTGTTGAATATGTTCCGGTGGAGGGAAGGGCAGTATTTTTATTTCGTTTACTGTATCAATGGTAACTTCATATCCAAATACAGGAAACGATATTTTTCCTTTCGATCCAATAATTTCCACAATATCTTCTTCCAACCCTTCACCAACCGTATAACACCACTGCCCCGTAAAAAGAATATCACCAGGCAAACGTAAACAGCCTGTAACGATATCCTCTGCTTTATATAAGCCTGCTTGATTGGCACTCATTCCATAAGATGCTACCGGGTTTCCAAAAAAATAAAGTATTAAATCTATCTGATGCGGCGCCAGATCATAAAATAAACCTCCACCGGAAACAGAAGGATCCACCCGCCAGTTTTCTTTTACTAAACTATTTTTAACTGATTGATCTGCTTGCAACATGCTTAATCGAACAGACCTTACATCACCAATTGTTTTATTAGTAACGAGTTCTTTAATTGTTACAAACATGGGTAAAGACCTTCTGTAATGAGCAATGCTTAGTTTGCCATTGGTGTTATTTGCCACTTTTTCCATTCTCAGACAAGCAGCCGTATCAGTTGCCATTGGTTTTTCTACATACACCGGTTTGCCTGCGTGCAGCGCTGCAATCGTATATTCTTCATGTGATCCGGGTGGGGTGGCAATATAAATGGCATTTATTTCAGGATCATTAATTAAAGCAAGCGCCTCACCATAAAATTTTGGCACACTATGTCGTTGAGCATAGTCTTTTGCCTTTTCTATATCTCTTCGCATAACAGCCAGTAGTGATGAATTGGGAACTTTATTAAAAGCCGGGCCACTTTTTTTTTCAGTTACATCACCACATCCAATAATTCCCCAAGAAATGGTTTCTGGTAACTTTTTTTCTTTATTGTTGATCATATTTTTTACATTGATTTACGTATCTTAAAGGTATTTAATACTATCGGTATAAAGAATTTACATTTTTTAAAAATCTGCTTGTTACTACATCGTTTTCGTAAATATTAAGGGAAAATGGGTAAA
>JAYTSC010000327.1:0-2923 GCA_043745885.1 Bacteroidota bacterium
TTTTCCGGCGTAGGGCCCTTTACTATAAAATTGACGGTTACTTCCATAAATGGTTGTGTACAAAGCGCGACCAAATCATTAACAACTGTTTTTGCTCAGGCCAAAGCTGCTTTTACAGTAAATAGCGAAAATTGCCTGAGAGATACCACACAATTTTCAGACCAGAGTGATGGCAGAGGAAGCACGGTTGCTAAATGGCGTTGGGATTTTGGAGATGGAACAACCGATACCTTGCAGAACCCAAAATACCGTTATTCTTTTATAGGTAATAAAATTGTCAAACTTTTTATTATCACGGATCAGGGTTGTTCAAGTGATACGCTTTCAAAACCTGTGTTGGTAAATCCATTGCCCACAGCGGCATTTAGTTTGTCCTCTCCGGTTTGTGAAACAAGGGTTGTTACTTTTACAGACAATTCGCTCGCCAATGTAGGATCATTGAAAAGATGGAATTGGAATTTTAAAGACAGCACCACGAAAGATACCACCAGTGGTGCAGCTTTTGGAAAAGTTTTTACAACCTATGGAACCTATCCCGTACAATTAATGGTAGAAACAGATAAAGGCTGCAAAAGCGATACAACCATTAACCCTACAAAAATAAACCCGCTACCAAAGATTGGGTTTGTGTTACCTGAAATATGCGTAACAGACGGCTCGGCAACTTTTACCGATACTTCCAAAATAGCGGATGGTTCTCAGAAGCAGTTTGTATGGAAATGGCAGGTTTTTCCGGGTACTAATTTTAAAGCCCAACCCACATTTCTAAGTGCTACTGTACAAAATGCAAAAATTTTTATTACCAAAGCAGATACCTATAATACCCTTTTAAAAGTTACCAGTACCAATGGTTGCAGCGATTCCCTTATGCAAGTTTTAACAGTGAATGGTCCCACCCCTAAAGCAAGTTTCGTTGTACAAAATGCGAGTGGGTTATGCAGTAATGATTCCATTCGAATCGTCAATACATCAACCGTAGATTTTGGGTACCTAACCCGATTAGAAATTTTATGGGATTTGATTGGAGCGCCTTCTGTAAAATCACCCGACGAAAATCCGGTAGATAAAAAATCTTACGCCAATAAATATGCAAATTTTCAGACCCCTGCAACACTAACTTATAATGTAAAGCTGATTGCTTTTTCAGGTAATTCATCTGTTTGTCAAAATGATATTACACAAACCATTACGATTAACAGGAGTCCCAAAGTTAGTTTTGTAAAACCCCGTGATATTTGTAATGATGCCAGTCCCCAGTTAATTCTTCCACAGGCATCTACTGTGAGCACAGTACCCGGAACACCCAACTATATTGGCGCTGGTATTATCAATAGTCTTACCGGATTATTGGATCCGAAAATTTCTGGGGTAGGTACTTTTAATATTAAATACTTACACATTTCTGATATGGGATGCCGCGATTCAATCATTCAACCCATCACCATTTGGCCTTCTCCAGTTGCAAAATGGGGTGTGAGTGATCCGGATTGCGAAAAAAACCTAATTACTTTTTCTGATAGCTCAACACCTCGATTTAGCAATATTAGTAAACGTGTTTGGGATTTTGATGATGGCACAACGCAAACTTTTACAACCAACAATTCATTTACCCATGTGTATGCCAATGCTAAAACGTATAACCCTTCTTTAAAAGTTTACACAGATAGTGGTTGTATTAGTACTGCCAACAAACAATTTGTAAAAGTAAATTTCCTTCCTAAAATAGATTTTAGTTTGCCTAGTATTTGTTTACCGGATGGGAATGGACAATTCTTAGATTTGTCAACAATTGGAGATGCTTCCGAAACCTTATTTAGTTATTTATGGAATTTTAATGATCCACAAGATCTATCCGCTTCAACCTTGAAAAGTCCGAACCATCGATTTAAAGCATTAGGACCTTATAATATTCAATTAAAAATAACCACCAAAGATGGGTGTGTAGATTCTGTTACAAAAGTATTTACAACGATTTATCCTCAACCAAAAGCAGATTTCAATACCACAGCAAATGAAATCTGTTTGAATGATGCCATTAATTTTACTGATATAAGCAATGGTATTACCGCACCCATTAATGCCTGGTTTTGGAACCTTGCTAATGGAACAGCTTCCGGACTAAGGAATCCGGTTAAAAAATTTACAGATACCGGCTCTTTTTCAATTGCCTTATATGTGTTTAATGAAAAAGGTTGTGTGAGCGATACCATAACCAAACCAATCATTGTACACCCTTATCCTAAATTAACTTTAGGCCCCAATTTAAAAATTTTGGATGGGGGAGAGATTATAATCAAACCAAAATATTATTACGGCACTAAACTTAGTTTCTTATGGACACCATCCACCTATTTAGATAGTATAGATATAGCAACTCCCAAATCAAAGCCTATTGATGATATTACTTATAAATTAACCATTACCGGTATTGGAGGTTGTTACGTGAGTGATACCATTTTTATTAAAGTATTAAAATCTCCGGAAGTTCCCAATGCTTTTTCACCCAATGGTGATGGAATTAATGATACCTGGCAAATTAAATATTTGGAAAGTTATCCAGGTGCCATCATTGAAGTGTTTAACCGATATGGACAGCGCGTATTTTATTCTGAAGGGTATGATGTAGAATGGAATGGAAATTTATCAGGTAAGCCATTGCCTGTCGGCACTTATTATTATATTGTCAATCCAAAAAATGGCCGAAAAATTGTTAGTGGTTCTGTTACGATTATAAAATAGGAGATTTGATTATGAGAAATTGTTTTTTGATGATGGGTTTGATGGGCTGTTTGTTTGTTTCAGCACAACAACGTCCATATTATACCCAATACATTATGAACAATTATATCATCAATCCTGCTGTTGCCGGAATTGAAAATTATTGGGATGTAAAAGCAAGCCATCGGTTGCAATGGGTGGGCTT
>JAYTSC010000328.1:0-5932 GCA_043745885.1 Bacteroidota bacterium
GTATCATGATATGAGTCCGTTTAGTTATGCAGATAAAATTAAAACCCCCATTCTATTAATTCACGGTGAAGCAGATGACAATACCGGTACCTATCCAATCAATAGTGAAAGATTGTTTGCAGCCATTAAAGGAAATGGCGGTGTTGTACGATTCACTTATCTGCCATATGAAGCACATGGTTATAGAGGAAAAGAAAATTTATTACATATGCTTTGGGAACAGTACCAGTGGCTTGAGAAATATGTTAAGTAATAAAAAATGAAATCACCAAATTGAAAATATCTTAACAAAGTTATGTTTATGAAAACCATTGGTCTTCTCGGGGGTACCAGTTGGGTATCAACCATAGATTATTACCGATACCTCAATGAAGGTATCAATGCAAGATTGGGTGGAATACAGTTTGCAAAATGTATTATCCATTCATTCAACTTTGCTGATATCCAGAAAAACAATGATACTAATGATTGGGATACTACCCTTTCTTTATTTGTAGAGGCGGCAACAAACTTAGAAAAAAGTGGAGCCGCAGCCATTCTTATCTGTGCCAATACTTTACACAAAATAGCAGAACCCCTTCAAGAAAGAATTGGCATCCCCATCATTCACATTGGGGTTGTAACCGCAGAAGTCGTTGCCAAAAAAGGATTAAAAAAAGTTGCACTTTTAGGTACAAAATTTACCATGGAACTTGATTTTATTAAAGGAAAATTAAAAGATCGAGGAATTGAAACCATACTACCTGATGACGAAGAAAGAGAATACATCAACACAAATATTTCAAGTGAATTGGCTAAAAATATTTTCACTAATGAAAACAAACAGAATTATCTAACCATCATTAACAAATTAATAAAAGCGGGTGCAGAAGGAATTGTTTTAGGTTGTACCGAAATTCCGATGTTTATTAAACAAGAAGATATAACTGTTCCCATTTTCGATACTGCCGCTATTCATGCAGCAGCAGCGGTTGATTTTGCATTGAATTGAAAGAAAAATTACCACAGAAAACTCTGTGATTTCTGTGGCAACCAATGCTACTCCTTCAATAGACCATCAACGATCTTCCCAAATTCTTTTTTAAATTCTTCGTAACGCAATCCGGTACCTGGCCCCTCAAAACCGGCATGAATTTTTACTACTTTTCCTTTTTTATCAATAAATATTGTTGTGGGGAAAAATTTTATTGACGTTAATTGCGGTAACGTTTTTTCTGTTTTTAAACTATCCAGAACTGTTACGCCGGTATTCAATAAAGAATACTGAACATCAAATCGGTCTTTAAACTTTTGTATACTTTTCCTCGAACGTTCCAAATCTGTAGAATATTCATAAGCCAGTCCTATTATTTCAATACCCCGTTGTTTATTTTGTTTATAATACGCACTTAGAAAAGCGGTTTCATCCATACAATTAGAACACCAGGAACCCATGATCTGAACAATTACCACTTTATTTTTGAACTTTGCGTCATTAATAGAAACCATTTGATTATGTAAGTCAGGGAATTTGAAAGACAATCTTTCTTCTCCCTCTTTCAGTCTCATGGCCCCAACATCCAGCAAAGTAACCTTTGCATTCTTAAAAGCAATCCAGGGTTCAATACTGGTGGCCCCGGAATAATATTGCCCATTACTGATTGTGTTATTCGCATTTATTTTTGCTTTAAATAAGTAAGCATGACTACCATCGAAAGTGCTTAATTGTAAATTATCGCCGCTAACATATCCCGTCAAATAACGGTAATCGCCGGAAGGGGTAATGATAGTACCGGTAAGTAAATTCCCCTTTTGTATCCATTCACCTACCGCCTGCCTGGTAGTTTTATCTGGGCGAGTAAAACTAATCTCCCACTTACCTGTAATGTTCGAGTTGGCTGCAAATATGGGGATGATGGGTAGTCCCTTTTGTATTTCCGCAGTAAATGGCATGGTTAGCCATTGCACACTTCCGCCTTTTGTCCATTGACCTTCCCAACTATGAGGGGTAATGACTCTGCCTTTGAAATACGATTCAAACACGGGCATTTCTATAAAAACTGAATCTTTTGTGAATCGAATATTATCAACTCGTATTCTTTCTGCAGCATTCACTACATACATTACTGTTTTGTTTTTTACTGTTTCAACAGTAAAATAAAAAGGGATATGATTTCCATCTGTTCTAATTAATTGGCCTTTCCACGAACCAACATGGGCATTCTTTTGTGCTGAAACAGTAATGATCATGCTTAAATAGAAGGTGAATAAACCAATTTTTCGTTGTATCATAAATACTTATTTTCTTAATCTTAATAGGGATGCAAGGTAAAGATTTCACTCGCTTTGAAGACCATAAATATTATTATGAAACATTTTATGGATTTTTATAAATACTGCCCAATAGGTAGTCAGACAACCATACTTGTTACTTTTCTTAAATTCTCAGATAATTTTCAACAATCAATCTATATCTTACAGTTTCAAAAAAAATTATTATGCGGTCATTTATTGTTTTATGTTTCACTTTTTGTCTACTCACTGTTAATGCACAGGATTTTTATTTATTTGTTGGCACATATACTACAGGTAAAAGCAAAGGAATTTATGTTTATAAATTCAACTCGAAAAATGGAGAGGTAGAATGGGTAAGCAATACAGATAGCAGCTTTAACCCCTCTTTTTTACGAATTTCAACAAATGGGAAATTTTTGTATGCGGTAAATGAAATCAGCAGACAAAAAGCCGGATTGGTGGCAGCCTATTCGTTTAATGCCCAGAATGGTAGTCTTACCTTTATTAACCAACAATCTAGTGGCAGCGAAAACCCCTGCCATATTTCATTAACTAAAGATGGTAAATGGCTGGCAGTTGCCAATTATACAGGTGGTAGTTTAGCTACCTTTAGGGTTAATGATAACGGTTCCATTCAACCTTTCACACAGCATATTGTGCACAAAGGAAAAGGGACTAACCCCGAAAGGCAGGAAAAAGCACATGTACATTCCGCTTTTTTTTCACCAGACGAAAAGTTTTTATTGACCCCTGATTTGGGCACAGACCAAGTAAGCGTTTATCAGTTTTCAAAAAATGTATCTAAGCCACTTACCCCGGCATCCATTCCTTTTATCAAAACAAAACCGGGCAGTGGACCCAGACATTTAGATTTTTCACCAAATGGAAAATATTTGTTTGTACTGGAAGAATTAAGTGGCTCAATAAGTGCTTTTAGTTACAATAATGGATCTACAAAATTGATACAAACCATTGCTACCCATCCCTCAACCTTCAATGGTCAGCCGGGAAGTGCAGATATTCATCTATCTCCTGATGGCAAGTTTTTGTATGCTTCTAATCGTGGTGAAGAAAACAATATCGCCATTTTTTCTGTTGATGCAATAACAGGTAAATTAATTTTGGTTGGATACCAACCAACAAAAGGGGAACATCCCAGAAACTTTATGATAGACCCAACCGGTAATTATTTACTGGTTGCGAATAAAAACACCAATAATATAGTAGTTTTTAAAAGAGATAAAATAACAGGGCTACTTCAGGAAACCCTTCAACAAATTGAAGTCCCAAATCCGGTTTGTTTACAAATGCTGAGGAAATGATGCTAGGCAGAGTTGCTTAATCTTTTTATGTTAAATTTTGAATGTTGAATGCTAAATGAAATCATCATTCAACATTCAAAATTCGACATTCAAAATTTAAAATAAATTATTTATTCTTCCTATGTTTATGGTGATGACTTTTTGCAACAGGATTAATTTTTCTTTCTGATTCAACTACAATCCTACGTTGGTTTTGTAAAAACCCCAACCCAATCAAGGCGATTCCGATAATTAATAGAACATATTGAGTAATAAAGGTTTCACCTAATAACAGCATTTGAACCACCACAAATACAATTAAGATTACCCCCTGCAACATCAATAAAAAGGAATACTGATTGATTTTTCTCCATATACAATAAATAATTACTCCACTAAACAAACCAATTGTTATTAATAATATCCATCCTAAAACAACATAATTAGAAAAAATAGTACCATTGAGTAAATAGAAGGGTAATCCTAATGAATTACCTGTTGGGTCTGTAATTAAATGATAGCTAATGTACAAAGCCCCTATACATAATAAAAGTAATAAAGCAACTGATAATTGGCGTGCGGTTTTCATAGCATTAATTAATACTACAAAGTAGTAAAAATTATACTACAAATAACATGATATAGATCATTTGGGTTAAAAAGTAGGAATTACTACTTCTTTTACGAGGTTTTTCACATACAAACTCAGTGTTATTTAACGCAAAACTCTATTTCACGCTTACCACCTCAATATCAAAAACAAGAATACTATTTGGTGGAATCGTTTTGGTTCTACTGGCTATAGAATACCCTAGTCCGGAAGGAATAAACAGCCTGATTTTCCCGCCCACTTTACAGATCGGCAACCCGATTTGCCAACCTTTAATTAGTCTTTTAAGCGGGAAAACAGCAGGTTTATCTTTCGTTTGGTCAAAAAGGCTGCCATCAGAAAATAAAGTGCCTTTATAATAAACAGTCATCGTATCTGTTACCGAAACATGTTTTCCAGTTCCTTCTTTTAATATACGATAAAACACTCCGGCTATAGACCCTGTGGTGTCAATTTCTTTTTTTTCAACTGCTTGCAGAATTAATTTCCTTTCTAATTCAGCCTGTTGTAAGCTATCCGCATTTTTTCTAACATCAATAATCGGAACCATACCCGTTCCTTGTCTACTAAATAGATCACCATATTTGGCATTTGCCTTTTGAAATCCTCCATTCCATAAATAAAATTTTCCATCCTGAACACCACCACCATAATCTATTCTGTCGCCTGCTTTTCCGGTAGCATCATAAGAAAAAGTACTTTGTGTTAATTCTTTCCACGACCTGTTATCTCTTTGAATCCATTGATTTCCGAAAAAAGCTTTCCGTTGAATTTGTCCATTCAATCCCACAAAATTTTCATTAAAAGAATACAAATTATGTAAGGTCTTACCATCATGTGGTGCTTTGAAACTGGCAATTAATTTCCATTGTTGTAATTCAGGTATAAAGAAATAACCGGTATAAATGGTTGATTGGCTGGCACTATCCGGCAATACAGACACCATCAGTTTGTATGTTTCACCTGTTTTCCAGGGATAAACCAAATGACTATGGCCACCGGTTCCTTCATTACCAAAACCATCGGCAATAACATCAATGCCTTTAGCCATTAGTTTTACTTTATTTGAATCAGCCACTTTATTTCTGTCAACTACCTCTTTACCTGCATCCCATACAGAAAAAATGACACGTCTTTCAGTTGGACTATTCACTTGGATACCAAAATAACCTCGGGCAAACCCACAAGCCATATAATAACTATGAACAATATCAGCTCCGGCCGGGATGGTTATTTCATTATAAAAAGCAACAGCTTTTATGCTATCTGCTAAAGGATACTTTAGATGAACAGAAGCTGCATTTCTACGGGGTTTGGCATTAAAATGCATATCAGTTGCTGCTGTACCGGATAATTGTATAAACGCAATATCAGCAATTTTTGCACCTGCTTTTTTTACTGCTGAAAGAGTTATTGTATAAAAACCCGTGTCAGTAATAGTGACTCTACCTGCATTAACTTCTTCGAATTTTTTTGATGAAGGAATGGCCAATAAAAAAGATTTACCTGCTACATAAAGTTTAATAGTTGAGCCGGGTACCCCATTTCGGGTAAGCAGGCTTACATTCAATATACCCGTATTCCGAATAAAGAATGAGTAACTGATTTCTTGTTGGGTATTGGTCCAATTTTCCAAACCATGGGTCTTAGAAAACATGCTTTCCTCTTCTTTTTCAGCAGGAACAGCATACCCGGTATAACCCGGAATACGATACAATTGTGCATTTACTTCTGTGACAAAGAATAC
>JAYTSC010000329.1:0-3297 GCA_043745885.1 Bacteroidota bacterium
GAAAACACCTATCATCTTTTTTGATAATATACCAAATCTTACTGCAATTCATTCAGTTTGTTTTGCCGATACCCAAGCAGGTATTATGGCCGCAGAAACAATTATATTAAAAAAGAAGAGAAATATTTGGGCTATTTTTGGAGACAATCAATTATCCATTACACAAAAAAGGATGCGTTCATTTTTGGCAACCTTTCAAAAACTGGCACCTACTATTCAGGTTCAAACCTTATTTGCATTAAGCAGTGAAGAAGCAAGAAACCAAACTAATCATTTGTTATTATCACCCAATCAGCCTGATACCATTTTTTGTATGAGTGATGAAATATTGATGGGCGTGATGAAATCCTTGCAGGAAAACAAAATTTCTATTCCTGCACAGATGGCTGTAATCGCCATAAGCAATGGTTTAATTCCTAAATTATACTATCCCGAAATTACTTATGTTGAGACCAGTGGTTATAAACTAGGTAAGCTTGCTTTCGTAAATATGATATCCTGTTTATCGGAAAATACATTACAAAGTGAAATTATTCTCGAGTCTGTTTTGGTGGAAGGAGGATCATTATAATATTATTTCCTCTATTTTTCAAATATCAATGATTACTTACTTTCCTTTTTCTTCTTTTATACCATTTGATCAATTCAAACCAGATTACTGAAACCATACCCGTAACAATGCCAGCAAATACTTGAATAGTCGTTACCATATCAAACTCAAAAAAAACTCGAAATGGTTGAATCATTAAAATTGATGAAGTTAAAAGAAGGGTAATGCCAATAATAACAGGTATTAGGTTATTGTGATAACGGGCAGTGGTAATAATTGAGTAATAAAAGGAACGATTGACTAAAGTAAGAAACACATTGGCACTCACCAATGTTACAAATACCATACTTCTAGTGGTTGCTTCATTGCAATGCGTTTTCACTGCATACTGATAAATACATAAGGTTCCTACAGTAATGATCAGACCCTGAATGATACTGATGATTAATTCATCCCATTTGAAAAAAGTATTGGTAAAAGGTCTCGGTTTTTGTAGCATGCTATTTTTTTCTGCCGGTTCATTTTCATATATAATTGAACAAGTGGGGCCCATGATCATTTCTAAAAAAATAATATGAAGAGGGGAAAAGATATTTGGATAGACCCATCCCAATGCCAAAGGAATAAACACGGTAAGGATAATGGGAATGTGAATGGAGATGATATATTGTATTGCTTTTTTTAAGTTGGAATAAATCTTTCTGCCCATTTCTACGGCATCTACCATTTTGGCTAAGTCATCATCTCTCAAAATCAATGAAGCTGCCCTTTTGGCAATATCTGAGCCCCTTTCACCCATGGCGATTCCGATATGTGCAGCTTTTAGTGCGGGACCATCATTCACCCCATCTCCGGTCATGGCAACAATTTGCCCACTAGCTTTTAATGCATTGATGATTTTTAATTTGGCTTCTGGAAACATTCTGGCAAAGACTTGCCGGGACAAAACAACTTTATTAAGCGTCGCTTCATCTAACTTCATTAATTCATCCCCATTGATACTATTCTCTGCCCCAACGAAACCTACCTGTTCAGCAATATTTCTGGTTGTAGCAGCATTGTCTCCTGTAATAATTTTTACCTGCATGCCCGCCCGATAAAAAGATTGAAAGACGGCAGAAATATTTTTCTTGGGTGGGTCATAAAAGGCAATCAACCCTTTGAACATAAACCGAAAATCCTGTTGTTTTTCAGGAAATTGTTTACCCTCGTAGATAGCTTGTCCTACACCTAAAACACGGTATCCATCCAGCGTTAATGCATCCATAATTTTAAATACTTCGACTTTATTTTCCTTTGTCATATTCGAAACTTCAAACAATGCCTCCGGTGCCCCTTTTGCAGCTATAATATTTTGTCCCGATTTATTTTCAAAAATATGTGTCATCATTGGCGGTCTTCCGCTTAAAGGATATTCATGAACCAATGCATATAAAGGCCGTTCATCTATTTCAATAAAATGCAGGTAATTATGGTGAATAGCCAGTTCCATTGGATCAAAAGGAATGGGTTCACTGGACCACATTGAAAGTGTTATCAATTCCTTTGTATCCGCATTCATTGCATCTGTCATGTTTAACAATTGGCCGGTTTTCATGATATATAATTTGGCCAATTCCATTTTATTTTCTGTGATGGTTCCTGTTTTATCGGTACAAATCACTGTGGCACTGCCAAGCGTTTCAACTGTTTGTGTTTGTTTTACTATGATACCCATTTTAAGTAAACGCCAGGCACCTAATGCCATAAAAGTGGTAAAAGCAACCGGTATTTCTTCCGGTAAAATACTCATAGCCAGGGTGAGGGCTTTTAGTAAACTATCCAATAATATTTTTGATGAAATAAAATTGATAGACCAAACAATTAAAAAAACAACCACCCCAATAATGGCCATCATTTTAACAAAGGCCGTAATCTGTATTTGCAAAGGGGTTCGTTGGATAATAAGCGCTTCCACACTTTTGCCAATTTTTCCTAACCTAGTTTGGTTGCCAATTGCAGTTACACGGCAGATAGCCAAACCACCTGCTACAGAAGTACCCTGGAATACAATATTGTCAGTACTTTTTTCATTTTTAAATACAGCCAATGATTCTCCGGTTAAGATAGATTCGTTGATTGAGAAATCATTTGCCTGAATGATTTCAGCATCTGCAGGAATAGAAATACCTTCTTCAACCATGATGTAATCGCCAATGACAATTTCCTCAATTTTTATACTAATTGTCTCCGAATTACGAATAACCCTGCAAGTTGGTTGGGTAAGATTTTTTAGTGTAGTTAATGCATTTCTACTGCGCGAATCCTGGTAAAGAGAAATGGCAGCAACCAACAAAATAGCAGCAACCATAAATAGTCCATCCCCCATTTTCCCGCTAATAAAATAAATGGTGGCAGTTACCATCAATAAAATAAACATGGGTTCTTTAATAATTTCTTTCAATGCAGTAACAAAACCACTTTCATCATTGCTTAGAAATTCGTTTTTGCCAAATTGAGATCTGGAAATGTCAACTTCAACTGAGGTAAGTCCGGGATATAGATTCTGTAAGTCGGCCATTTAATTTTATTCCTGATTCCTTCTTATAAAATTTAATTATTGATCAGAAATAGGTATAAAGTTGGGGATTCCGGTACATAAAATCAATGACAAAAATCAGGTACTGATACAAGCAATGTCAATAAATAACAAATTTGCTTTTTAATTCTGAGAGGAGATGGTTAATAAAACATACTTACATACCTGC
>JAYTSC010000330.1:0-8773 GCA_043745885.1 Bacteroidota bacterium
GGATTACAGAAGTCAATTGCATAGGGTACGCCATCACGTAATGCGAGTTCCACGGTATTGAAGTCATAACCTAGATATTTGTTGATTCTTAATACGATACCTTCCATCTCCTTCAATTTTTCGGCCGATGGTTTAAAGTCAGCCACATAACGAAGATGATTGGGGTTTCTGGGTTCATAAGGCATTATCCGTACATGCTTTCCTCCAATACAATAACAACGATAATATTCTTCAAAAACAATTTCTTCTTGTAATAGCATCACCAACTGATTGGTTTCTGCATGCTTTTCAAAGAAGTCATCCATATCTGTCAAACGATATACATTTTTCCACCCACCGCCGGCAAAGGGTTTCATATAAGCAGGGAATCCAACATAGGAAAAAATGCTGTCCCAATCAAGTGGATAAGCCAGGTTACTAAAAGATTGATCAGAAGTATCCGCAGGTAAATCTCTGGAAGGAAGTATCACTGTTTTAGGAACAGGGACATCAATTTTTGTTGCAAGACAATTATTAAAAAATTTCTCATCAGCACTCCACCAAAATGGGTTATTGATGACTGCTGTTCCACATAAGGCTGCATTTTTTAAATAGGCACGATAGAAAGGAATATCCTGACTTATCCTGTCAATGATTACGGCATAACCACTGGGGTCACCTTGCATAACTTTATCAATCCGAACAGGTTCGGCGCTGATGCCTTTTATATTTTTACTATTGATTCTTTCAACAATGGCAGTAGGAAAACTTCGCTCTTGACCGAACAAAATGCCAATCTTTTTCATAAAAACTAATTTGATGGATGAATTTATCTATGATTGCACGCTAATTATCTTCAATTTAAGGAAACTGAATGGAAAAATGTAAAAGGCAATTAAAAAAATACAATTTTTGCATTTTAACACAGAATCTTATTAAATTGACAAAAGGAAAAATATCACCAAGTTGTGTGGATTTTTCTTTCTGTTAATACCATGCTTTGTATTATTTTTGAAACTATGCGTGAATCCAAAACGAATGTACTTACCTCTGTTGTGGTAGTCCAATATGTTCTCACATCAGAATACCTGGAAAGAGAGGTAATCGTTGATATGTACTTGCCTGTTTCATTTTCTATTTCTAATCAGGTTAGTTTATTGTTGATTAATGATGGTCAGGATCTTCTGAAAATGCCTTTTGATGCGATATTGGATAATCTATGGGTAACTAAACAAATAGAGCCGTTGGTTTGCGTTGGTATTCATTGCGGGCCGGAAAGAAAAATGGAGTATGGAACCGCTTTTTCAGCCGATTACAAAGGGAGAGGCGCCAAAGCAGGATTGTATAATAAATTCATATTTGAGGAATTACTTCCTTTTATCAGAAAAACGGTCAATATTATTTCATTTAAACACAAATCATTTGCAGGATTTTCTCTAGGCGCCTTAAGTGCCCTTGATATTGTATGGAACCATGCCAGTGAGTTTAATAAAATCGGATTATTCAGTCCCTCTCTTTGGTGGAGAAGAAAAGGGTATGATGATGGTTATGATGATGAACAGGACAGACTCATGCATTTGCAAATTCGTAAAGGAAACTTTCACCCTTGGTTACAATTCTTCATAGAATGTGGCAGGTTAGATGAAAAAGCAGATAGAAATGAAAACGGAGTGATTGATTCCATCGACGATGCGCTGGATTTAATTGTTGCACTAAAAGCGAAGGGCTATACCGATGAGCACATACATTATCTTGAATTGGAAGAAGGCAAACATGATATTCCCACTTGGGGTAAAGCTTTTCCTGCTTTTTTGAAATGGGGGTGGGGGGAATTAGGAGTTAGGAATTAGGAGTTTGAAGTTAGGAGTTGTTTGTATTACATAGATAATATATTTATAGATAAAGAAAAACCCGGTCAAATTTGACCGGGTTTTTCTTTATAAAAATTCTTATGTTAGGGTATTAAAAAATGTATCTCACGCCAAATTGTGCTTGCCAAACATCAAAAATACTGGTTCCTTTTCTGAAGGTGGTATAGTTAATGCTATTGCTAATACGGTTCATTCTAAATAGAGGAACTCCTGCTGCATCTACACCGGCAGCGGCTAAGGGTGATGAGGTATTTACCACATTACTTATGCCTGAAGCAGAATTGAACATATTGCCAATGTTGAAGATATCTGCTCTTATTTGAATGGTATGTCTGTTTTTGCCGATATTTCTAAACAATTCAAGTTGTGTAGAGAAATCGAAACGGATAATATAGGGTTGCAATACACCATTTCTTTCGGCTACCTTTCCACGGTTTTTACTTAAATAGGCATCTTGATTGATAAATGCATCAAAAGCATCTTTCTGATCCTGAACGCTTGCAGCCGGTGCACTTCCTGAAGCAGTAAGGGCTAAAAAGTTCATTTCCGATTGATTTTTTGGAATGTACATCAAATCATTTCCTGTTACATTGTCTCCATTCATGTCTCCGCTATAAGCATAAGAATAACGACCTTGGTTTTGAGCCTGTCCAAACAATGAAAATTGAAGGGCTGCGCTATTGCCAAATTCAATTCTGTAGTTAATATTTCCAATAAAGCGATTACGAATCTCATTGTCACTATAAGCGATATCGGTACTGTTATTACCTCGAACACTCTGTATTGCTGTCCATGAACTGGATGCGATTGATCCCGGTGACATATAATCACGAGCTCTTGTGAAGGTATAAGCAACCATATATCCCAGACCTTTTGCCTTTGTTGGCTTTTCTAATTTAAAGGTTGTTGCAATTGAGCCACCGAGTGGACCACTTTCCATAACAGTTGCATCGGTTATTTTTGGATTTATACGAATTGCATTATTTAAGTTGGTTCCTGATAAACCTACTCCTGCAAATCGAGGCCTATTATCAGGACCATTAAATGATGTTGTAGAAGGCACAAGGTTTGCGTTATAATAGTTGATGTTATTTAAACTTTGCGTATAAATGAACTCAACTGTTCCGATTAAGTCTTTAAACAAACGCTGATCAACCGCGAAATTACTACGTATAATTTTTGGGAAACGGAAGGTCTCTTCTGAAACAGCGATGTTATAAGACGAGGCAGGTAGCCCAGGGGTAGGTAAATAACTTGGGTAATTGGAAGGAGTTTGTGTATTAAAAGGGTAAGCAGCAGTATTATTGGTATTCACACTTCCATTTAACACGCCATTGTTCCCCATTTGGTTACTAACAAATACAAAGGGAGGTCGCCCGGTGAAAAGACCGATTCCGCCTCTTAATTGGGTTGTTTTATCACCTTTTATGTCGTAGTTAAATCCAACCCTTGGGCTGATCATTAACTTTGCATTTGGTAAAACAGAGGTACTTAGTTTTGTTGCTTGTAAATTGTTATCTATAAAATTCATCCCATCAACCTCGGCATTTTTAGAACCACCACCCACAAAAAATGGCACTTCAAAACGCACTCCATAAGTCAAGTTAAAGTTGGGTTCAAGCGCTATCTCATCTTGAATATATGCAGCAATATTTCTTGCTTTGGTTGTAACAAACCAGGGACTCCCATCAGCTAAATTGCTAAAAGCTGCACGATAATTTCTCATATATACCGGACTGGTATTTGCGCCTGGTGTAGCAATAAAACTGTTTGCAGCAGTGTAAAAATCCGTTAAGCTATTAAATGTATAAACTCCGTTGATTAATGCAGTAAATCCGTTGGTATAAGTGAAGCTTTCAAAAGAAGCCCCGGCACTAATTGTGTGTTTACCAGCATAAATAGTCATGTTATCGCTAAACTGCCAGGTATCAGTACTCAATAAGTTGTTAGGTGTAAAAGGGTCGTTACCAAATGAAATGTAGTTTAAACTGTTTCCGGTTTGTGTACTTGGTATTGCAGTACCCGGTAGAGTAGTTAATGGGGTTGAGCCATCCTGTATATCAACCATTGGGAAATTACCCCCTTTAACAGCTCTGAAATCTCTGTTGGCAGTATAACCAAAAGTAATTTCATTACTTATTTTGTTACTGAAACGACTGTTTAACTGAGCAATAAGTCCATAAATATTGTTATTGATTTCATAAGCAGAATTAGAATAAGCCATTGAGTTTACACCGCCTCCTCTAAACCCATTTGTGGTGTTACTGCTACTAACAAATACATCTCTTCTAGACAATAATAAGTTTCCGCGAATGCTAAGTTTATGTTTGTCATTAATATTCCAATCGATACGTGCAACGGCTTTATCACTTTTGGTAACAAATGGGTAACCTTGATATTCTCCCGGATTATAATTGAATTTAGATTTTAGGAAGGAAGAAAGTGTTTCTAGATCAGAAACTTTTACACGGGTTGTATTCCCACTAATTGGAGATGCACCATTGCTTGCATCGGCTGTAAAAGTGGTTCCTACATCATTCCTTCTTTCTGCTTCATAGTTAAGAAAATAAAATAATTTATTTTTAATAACGGCACCACCTAAACTTACTCCATATTGTTTAACATCAAATGCGGTAGTTACAACATCCTGTTTTCCATCTGTACCGGCTTTTGTTCCAAGTAAACCTTCATTACGTTGGTTGTAAAAACCCGTACCATGTATGGTATTGGTACCACTTTTGGTAATGGCACTAATGCTTGCACCGGTAAAGCCGGCATCCCTTAAATTATATGGAGAAACGTTGATTTGAATTTCTTGTATGGCATCCAATGAAATGGGGGCCGAATTTGTTTGACCACCATTCAATGCGCTTAATCCAAAGCTGTTGTTAAATATTGATCCATCCAAAGTAAAATTAATAGCCCTGGCATCCTGACCGGCAAAAGATAAGCCATTTGATTGAGGTACTAAACGGGTTAGGTCTGTAATGTTTCTACTAATGGTTGGTAAGCTACTGATTAAACGGTTATTGATATTTGTAGCGGTTCCTTTTCTGTCTTTTGAAATGAGTGTAGCTCTACGGGTACCCCCACTAACCACTACTTCTGTTAATTGAACTGTGTTTTCAATCATGGTTACATCTATCACAGAAGGGTCACCGAGTTGAATATAAACATCTGATAGAACTTCTGTTTTTAATCCTACATAACTAATGGTTATTTTATAAGGGCCGCCTACTCTAAGAGCGGAAAGATTAATTTTACCGGATGTAACAGAAACGGCTTTGTATCTAGTGCCCGATGGCTCATGTAAAACTTCAACATTTGCACCGGCTAATGGGGCACCTTTACTGTCTTTAATAGTACCAGTTATTGCACCACCGGTTACCTGGGCTGAAGATGTAAGGGCTATTAAAATAGTCGTTAACACCAAAGAGATTTTCTTTACAATTTGCATATAAGCATAGTTTTAGATTTAGCAAATATGACACTTATATGCCGTTTTTCACCTCGACTTTCTAAATTAATGTTAACTTAATACAATTTCAGTTCTGAAATGTTGATTAAATGTTGATTAAAGGCCGTTTTTCAGGCAATCGAAAACAAAAGAAATGTTGTCCATTTTCCAATTTCTTACTATTTTCTGTATGCTTTTACCTTTTTTGTTGTTTTAGTCAAAGCCCAATAAAAAAGTAAGGATCAGATTAATGATTAAAACAATACATGGGTTGCTCATTTTAGTCCTAATAAGGTCATATTTTAGGTAGGTTACAAAGAATTTAGCTTTTTTATTACTTTATAATTAATCTAAAACCCATTTGGCCTGTCCATAACGACGAATATGCTGGGGAGGTACTCTGGCTTACATCCCATGGGGTCATTTGAAGTATCTGTGGGTTAAATCGATATTGTGGGGTAAAATCCGGGTTGCTTTTATAACCTGCGAACGATAAAAGCTCATAATGATCGTTGGGTAATAAATATCTCCATCCCCAGTTACTATTTATCAAATTGGCAAGGTTGAAAATATCTAAACTTAGTTGTATTTGATAATGTCCTTTGCCAATCTTGAGAAAAAAGTCTTGTTTCATTTTAATATCTATGGTGTGCGAAAAAGGCAATCGGCTACCATTTCTTTCTGCATACATTCCCCTGCGGCTTTTTAAATAATCATTAGATTGGATATATTTTTCGAAAGATTCAATTTGTTGCTCTGCAGTGTAAAATATTCCATTAAAGATATTAGGTAAAAACGACATTTTTGTCAGGTCGTCTGTAGAAGGGATATATACAAGATCTTCATTACCAAAAATGCCTGCATCCCTTACCATGCTAAAACCACCATATACAAAACTAAATGGCGAACCTGTCTGGCCGGTATAAACTAGTGAAATGGTAAAAGCCGTTTTTTTGTTATCTCCGGTTATTTTTTTATTTGCCCACACAAAGATCCTGTGCCCTGAACTAAAATCTGATTGGGATAAACTGAGTAAATTTTTCCCATTCACAGTTTCATTAAACTTCCATTGATTAACATTTACTGAAGCGGTGCCATCGTTGACAGCCTGGGTATTTCCTATCGAATAATTTATTTCTAAGGCCCAGCCTGCTCTCATTTTTTTGGTTAGCGTTGTTGTTAACTGATGAGAGTACCCTTTTTTTCCATTGTTATTACCTAATAAAATGGCATAATCAAAAGGGTTTGATCCGTCTGCATTAAGTGGAATTTTTCCGTTATTACTAATAGAATAAATATCACGGTTGTCTGGTCCAACAGCTTTATCAATTGGAGGTAATAAGTTTAGATTGGTATAAAAAATTTCACTAAGGTTTTTACTAAACATCGCTTCCCAAATCAAAGACCAACCATTTGTAAATTTTTTTTCAATTGTAAGGGAAGTTCTAAATAATTTTGGCATCGTAAATGTTGAAGACATTAAATTTAATGGTTCTTTGTTTATGACGGCTCCAGTTTCATTAGTTGTCCATTGATGGTATGGATCAGGTCTGAACCTAATTTTATTTAATTGTGAAGCATTTGCCTGGTAACCGCCTATCAATGATCCATTATTTATATAAATTCCTAATGGCCACACCAAAGGAATTCTCCCTGAAAATATCCCTGCACCCCCACGTATAGTAAACGATTTTTGAGGCAAGCGAAAAACAAAACCAATTCTCGGAGAAACTGAAACATTTATTTTGGGTTTTACGCCTGACAATGTCCCTTCCGTATCCCAATAATTTGAAAATGCAGGTATAGCAATATGTGTTACAAAACTATCTTCAATGGGAGTAGTTAAGAATTTGTAGTAGTCGATTCTGATCCCATAATTGATTGAGAACTTCTCACTTGGCATAAATTCATCATTGATAAATACAGCTGTTTTCAATACTTTGCAATTAACTGCTGAAGCCATATTAAGATCTCTATTGTTATCAAATAACGGAAAGTTAATTTGAAAAGCAGAAGGATGATTATTTGTCAAAAAATCACTTACTGTTGAGAACGTATAACTGCCAAAAGTATTTTGAATAAAGGCATTCTTGACGGTATTGTATTCGCATTCAAGACCCATATTCAATGCATGTTTTCCAAATAAGCAATGGAATTGATCTAGGAAAGTCCAGTTATTTTGAATTAACTGATTAAGCGTCGAACTTATATCCGATCCAATCAGAATGGCACCATCTCCATCATTGATTCTAACTCTTGGAAAGGGCTTGCCCAAGGGTACTCGGTCGTCTGTAACCCCAGTATAAGTAATCATCAACTTATTGCCTTTGTTTTTAGCTAAGGCAGTTTTGAGTTCAACAGTCAGTGAGTTTGTTTTTGTTGAAAGTAAATAACCATTATTGCTAAATTGTATGGTTTGCTGATCACTTGCAAATGTTTGATTCTTCCCGCCAAATGCTAACCGATTACTGAGTGATAAATTATTTTTGTTGTTTAGTCTCCAATCCATTCTTAACACTATTTTAGTTCCATTGATCGTTTCTGTATTCGTTATGAAATCTCCGGGAAAATATTGATATGTGGCAATTAAGGAATTAGTAAGTATGTTTAATAGATTACTGTTTTTAATATTGCCTTTATACTTATTAAATTCAAAAGTCTGTGGGAATTCATCTTTTTGTATCTCATAATTTATGAAGTAAAATAACTTATTTGATGTGATGGCGCCTTGTAAACGAATGCCGGTAGTTTTTTTTGATAAATTGTTATCCTCTTTGTTTTGTTCATAGGGTTGACCCGGTATTTTGCCACGCAAGAATGGCATACTAAAAAAAGTGTATAGCGAGGATTCTGTTTTATTGCTTCCCGTTCTGGTAATGGCATTGATGCTTCCTCCTGTAAAATTGCCAATGGCTACATCATAAGGAGATAATGAAACCTGAAATTGTTCAAGGGCATCTACGGGTAAAATTGCCATTTTAGTGGCACCTCCATTTGTGCCGGAAGGGGAGAGCCCAAATACATCATTGTTAACTGCACCATCCACATAAAATGCATTGTAACGATTGTTCTGTCCATGAAATGATAAAGCACCTTCCGCATTATTTGAAAGCTTTATCTGTGGGATTGCGCGTAGAAAATCATACATATTATTCCCGACTGTTGGCATATTGCTCATTTTGTCTTTACTCAAAATAGTTTCTCCTCCTCTTTTTAATGCACCCATTATTTCTTTATTATTCAAAACAGTAACAGATGATAGGGTTATAATCTTTTCAGCTAATTGCAAATCAATGTTTTCTTGTTCACCAAGACCAATATAGCCAACCGCTTTTTTTTCAGTTAAATAACCAATAAAAGAAGCCTCTACAAAATAAGGGCCACCTGGGTATATATTTCTAATATAGTATTGACCATCTTTTGTAGTAGTAGACAAATAAACAGTTCCTGTAGGTTCATGAATAAT
>JAYTSC010000331.1:0-3149 GCA_043745885.1 Bacteroidota bacterium
ATTTCATTTTTACGACCCATATGCCCATAGGCAGCAGTTTCACTGTACATTGGCGTACGAAGTTTTAAGCGTTGTTCAATAAAGTAAGGGCGTAAATCGAAAACACTTTCCACTATTTTACCAATTTGCCCATCTGTCAGTTTAACCTTTGCTGTTCCGTAGGTATTTACATTGATAGAAGTAGGTTGTGCAACACCAATTGCATAAGATACCTGAACCAAAACTTCATCTGCTATGCCGGCAGCAACCAAATTTTTTGCAATATGGCGAGTAGCATATGCTGCAGAACGATCAACCTTGCTTGGATCCTTTCCGCTAAAAGCACCGCCCCCATGGGCCCCTTTACCACCATAGGTATCTACAATTATTTTACGGCCTGTTAAACCGGTATCACCATGTGGTCCACCAATTACAAACTTACCAGTAGGATTGATATGGTATTTAATCTTATCATTAAACAGTTTAGCGTACTTTTTATATTTAGACTTAACCCGAGGGATCAAAATATTGATAATATCTTCTTTAATTTTTGCCAGCATTTTACCTTCTGAATCAAAATCATCGTGTTGTGTTGATACAACAATAGCATCAATACGAACCGGACGGTTATTATCGTCATATTCAAGTGTTACCTGGCTCTTTGCATCAGGACGTAAATATTTGATTTGTTTGTTCTCTCTTCTTAATGAAGCCAGTTCAATCAAAATTTTGTGAGCGAGGTCCAATGCCAATGGCATATAGTCTTCTGTTTCATTGCTGGCATAACCAAACATCATACCCTGGTCGCCTGCACCTTGTTCTTCTTTTTTCTTTTTATCAACTCCTTGGTTAATATCTGCTGATTGCTCATGAATTGCGGATAAAATACCACAACTATTGGCTTCAAACATGTATTCACTTTTGGTATAGCCAATTTTGCGAATTACCCCACGAGCGATTTCCTGTACATCTAAATAAGCTTTAGACTTTACCTCTCCAGCCAGAACTACCTGACCGGTGGTAACCAATGTTTCACAAGCCACTTTTGATTGAGGATCGAAAGCAAGAAAATTATCAATTAACGCATCAGAGATCTGGTCTGCGATTTTATCCGGATGACCTTCAGAAACGCTTTCAGAAGTAAACAAATAAGGCATATGTATTATTTTAATGGGTGTAAAAGTAAAAGAATCAAAACTATTTATCAAATTCGGGAATAAATAATTCGTAGCCGCATCCTAAAACGGGAATGCGTACCACCACCTAATCTCACTCTCCCATCACCGGAATCGTTCCCGATTTGTGGGTTTAGGTAATATATCTGGCCGGTAATATTTTGGGGATAGGGTGATGTATAGTGAAGCGAATCATTTGACGGTGCCGATAATCGTAATGAGTAAGAACTGTCTTTTCGTGTTATAATTCCCTGAACATAACGGGTGATATCAAATGTATACGACGCTACTTTATTATATCCCACTATCGATTTATAACTTATATAGCCCCCAAAAGTTGAAATATTAGGGCCAGTAGTTCCAATAACATAATCATTAGGGATATTTCTTTTTGTTTTTATTGAAGAATCATACCTGCTTAATAACAAATATCTTGGGGGAATCATTTGCGTTTCTAAAGTATTTAAATTGGCATCATCGGGCACTTGTTCTGTAAGCAATTCGGCCCTATGTACAATTCGGTTTGATAGCCCTTGTAACCCCGGAATATTAATTCTTACATAAGTTCCAGGGGTAGTTTGCACATAAACAAGCGAATCAGGTTTAGAAGTTGTTGTAAGGTGCTTAGCTATTTCAGATCCACTACGGTCTCTGGTCAGAACATTGGCATCCCCACCATTAAATACACTAAACTTAAAATAAGATACTGTGGTGTCTCTTAAGGTAGCTCCTTTGGAACTGGTACTATAATAAAGTGCAAATTTAGAATTGGTATCAGATAAACTTATTTTTACCATTGCATTCGCTCCACCTAAAACATCTGTATTTACTGCAAATCCGGCAAAATAAGTTCGAAAAGCTGAATCTGAAGCATACGCATTAGTGGAATCATAATCTTTCAAAAACCTTTTGGCCACATTTGGATTTAGTTTGATGCGCAACTGATTTTTTGCTTTTTCATATCGATTATTTACTGAATCCCCCAAACGACGTATATCAACCATAACAGGTGGTGCCATAGCAGACCCGGTTTTAACAGGTATGATTGAAGGATAGTTAGATGGATATGTAACGTAAGGATTCAATGGAGTAGAATTATCAATTTCAAACACCCGAAGCTGTTGTGGTATTGTAGAATCGCCATAAAACCCATGATAACTAAGAATGAGTACAGCAGAATCAACAACGAGACTGTCTTTATCACCATTAAAATAATATGGATAAGAACCAGGCTTCATTTCGAAGAAAAGAGAACCCTTTGATTTACCAAAAAGTGGGTCATTATTAATAGACCCTAATAAATGAATATCATTCTTATAGATTCTAACAGAATCAGGATCATCAAAATTATCAGTTATTACCGTTAATAAAGTATCAAGGGTATTCACGCCATCAACAGAAGTCAAAAGCCCCGAACCAATATCAGTTGTGGAAATGCGCGTGCAGGCAGAAAAAAAAATAATTAAAAAAGTACTGAAATAAGCTATTCTTCGCAGCGTAAAAATTGAATGCATGTGTTATTAGTTACTTGCCCGCAAGATCGTTGTACAATTCTAAATACTCTGTTAAATCAGAATCCCAGCCTTTAAAAGGAACAATCTTTTTGCCCTTTACCTTGCCGAATTCATCTGTCAATTTCTTTTCAATTTTATCTGCTCCAAAAGTAATGGCATCTGCAAAAGTTGCCCCCCCTCTGAACATGGCCGTATTATTTCCTTCTTTAAAAGCCTCAAGGTCCTTATCTTTAATATTTCCATTAATAATGGCTTTTTGAACAAAATCGGTTCCTAATTTTTCTTGAAAGGTATTCTGCCCAATGGTATAAATAACCTTGCTATTTCCAAAAACAGGTTCTTTTTTATAGGCTGTTTTGATATAAGCTGGTATTAATCCGGTCATCCATCCGGTGCAATGAATAATATCAGGGGGCCAACCAAATTTTCTTACGGTTTCAAGGGCTCCTTTACAGAAAAAAACGGTTCTAAGAATATTGTC
>JAYTSC010000332.1:0-3469 GCA_043745885.1 Bacteroidota bacterium
TACCATACCCGGTTTTTATGATGATGTGGTAGCGTCTACCACTGAAGAAAGAGCCAAAATGGCGAAAGCTCCTTTTAACGAAGCGGAATATAAAAAAGATCTTGGTGTTAAAAGTTTATGGGGTGAGAAAGGCTATACCACCAATGAAAGAACGGGTATTCGACCCACATTAGAAGTAAATGGCATTTGGGGTGGTTATACAGGAGAAGGGGCTAAAACCGTTTTGCCGGGTAAAGCCTTTGCAAAAATTTCCTGCCGATTAGTACCCAATCAATCGTCGATAAAGATCACTGAGAAAATACTGAATTATTTCAAAAGCATTGCTCCGGAAGGGGTTACTGTGAAAGCAGAAGAACATCATGGGGGTGAGCCCTATATGACACCAATAGACTCGGATGCATATAAAGCAGCAGCTAAGGCTATACATACAACCTTCGGTAAGGATCCGATACCTGTTCGTGGTGGTGGAAGCATACCCATCTGTGCTTTGTTTGAAAAAGAGTTAGGATTAAAAATCGTTTTTATGGGCTTTGGATTAGATAGCGATAACCTACACAGTCCGAATGAAAAGTATGATTTAGTTAATTTTTACAAGGGCATTGAAACAATTCCCTATTTCCATCAATATTTTGCAGAAATGAAAGGTTAAATGATCAAAGATTATGAAGACCATTTTCACTTTCATAGATCATGGACTTTTTTAAACTGCTATTTTACCCTTTTACCATGTCAGAAGCAAAAGAAAAATTACGAATTGATAAATATCTTTGGGCTATCCGTTTATTTAAAACCAGGAGTCAGGCAGGAGATGCTTGTGATAAAGGGAAAGTAAAACTCAATAGTACCAATGTTAAAGCCTCCCGGATAGTTTGTATCGGGGATGAATATGAAGTAAAAAATGAAGCCCGAAAATGGGTTATCAAAGTATCCAGCCTTTTACAAAGTAGGGTGCAATATTCAGAATCAGTAAACTTTTACATTGATATTACTCCTGCAGAAGAACTTGATCGGATTAAATTTGAAGCTGCCAGTTTTCAAACCGGTAAACGCCAGAGTAAAATTGGCAGACCTACTAAAAGAGAAAGACGGGATTTGGGAGGCTTTATGGATGTATAAAAAAAGTAAAATGAAAAATATTTTTCTTTTTCTGTTCCTCATTTTTACTAGCAAAAGTGATTTTGCGCAGGATAAAAATACCCCTGCTATTTTCACTGGAGGGGATAGTGCCTGAATTCAATACCTTGATACCAGTTTTCACAGGCAACAAATGGCAGAACAGATAGCAATGATGGATAGGGAAAGGTTTGGGAGCATTCAAAGGGTTGTTTACTCGTTTAATATTCTGGTGGATGGAACCATTGGCATCATAAATATAGAGACCGTTACCAGCCAAATGGTTCGTAATGCGATAAATATTGTTTCAAAAGATTCTCCTCTTTGAATTCCAGTAACCCTGAATGGAATGCTCAGTACCTATCGAAAAAGACAGACATCCACTTTTACTTTTGACTAATCTATACCTGCCCCAGTATTCTGTATGTTTGCAATATGAAGATTGATATCATCACCGTTCTTCCTGAGTTATTAGAGAGCCCTTTGAACCATAGCATCATGAAACGTGCACAGGACAAAGGACTACTATCTGTACAAACCCATAACCTTAGAAAATGGGCTATTAATAAACACATGCAAGTTGATGATTACCAGTTTGGTGGTGGTGCAGGAATGGTAATGATGCCCGAACCATTAGCGAATGCCATAGAGGAACTACAACAGGAAACAAAATATGATGAAATTATTTTTATGACCCCTGATGGTGAATTGTTTAACCAAAAAGAAGCCAATCAATTATCATTAAAGGAAAATGTATTGATTATTTGTGGGCATTATAAAGGCATTGATGATCGTATTCGGAAAAAGTATGTAACCAAGGAAATATCCATTGGCGATTACGTATTAAGTGGTGGCGAATTGGCTGCTGCAGTAGTAATAGATGCGGTTGGAAGATTATTACCCGGGGTATTGAATGATGAAACATCTGCACTGTTCGATTCTTTTCAAGATAACCTACTAGCTCCACCGGTTTACACAAGGCCCGCTGATTTCAGAGGTGAAAAAGTACCGGAAGTACTATTACAAGGAGACCCTAAAAAAGTGGAAGAATGGAGGCACGAACAATCGATACAAAGGACTAAAGAAAGACGACCAGATTTATTAAAAGAAGAAGATTAATTCCTCATTTTATCAATCACGGAAGAAACCATTATTTTTTGAACCTGTTTTTATAGTGGCAAAATAAGTAACTGTTCAAAGATAAAATTCACGCATAAAAATGCGCCATTAGCCCTATTTTGATAAATATCGAAATCAAACTGTTCGATTGGCAATCTTTCTAATTTATGGATGAAGGAAGCAGTGTAACCCAGAGCTATTAAAAAACGAAAGGTTTCTAAAACCTGGCTTTCCCCTACATAACCGGCATCACATTCAACATATATTTTTGGTTTATGTTTTTTTAAAGTGTTGATGCCCCCTTTAAAAATAGGAAGCTCGTTCCCTTCTACATCAATTTTTAAGAAATCAGGTTGAATCCCATTTTTAGAACAATAGTGATCGAGTGAATCCGTGTTTACTTGTTCAGTAAAACCAATATCATCTCTTTCCCGGTTATCTACAATGGTAGCTCCAGGTGCTGAAGCTTTGCTTATGTTGTTTGCAGGTATTAACAACTTAGCCTCCCCTTCTTTATCAGACATAGCTAAATGTTCAATCGTTACATTTTTCCAATTAAATAACGATTTTAAATGCACTAAATATTTAAACAAAATAGACTGCGGTTCAAAAGCAATTATTTGTCCTTTTTCTCCAACAAGTTTACGCATTAAGTAAAGGTAGCCTCCTTTGTGTGCACCAATATCAATTGCAGTTTGTCCTTTCTTAATATTTTTTTTTATGTAATCAACACCTACAACATCATCTTTTTTCTCATATTTATTTGCACGCAGTTTCAATATAATTAGTTCAACCCATTTCATAATTGAAATTTATTTTCAAAATATATAAACAATTAAAGTTTGCCAATTTAGATACCTGAAAAGTAAACTTAGGTTTTTATGATAAGTAATGTTTAAAGTTGTGTTTTTGATTATTTAACTCCGATTACAGGTAATTGTTTATCATTTATTAATTTATTGAAATTCTTTACTTCAATATCCATAATACTTTTCAATTTCTTTAATTGACTATCAGCCTGACCTCCCATTTCCACAAACGACTCTTTTGCTTGTTTACTTGGTGCAATTTGACCACTGGAAACAACACCATATAATCCGGCTAGTTTATCATTTAAGCGAATAGAAAAATTCAACACATCCTGACCACTTTTAGATTTGGTTTGATATAAAGCTTCCTCAATTGTTGTCAATTGTTTATTAAGACTATCTGCCATTTTTTTAATGTCTTTTGTACT
>JAYTSC010000333.1:0-2647 GCA_043745885.1 Bacteroidota bacterium
TAAATGGCAAAGCCGTAAGTAGCGGACCTGCCAGAGGGGATTTATATAATTGGTATTTTGAAACCATAGATATCTCTGCCGATTTACAAAAAGGAAACAATACGATTGCTGCTTTAGTGTGGAATATGGGTGTGTATGCCCCTGTAGCGCAAATCTCAAATCAAACCGCTTTTGTATTGCAGGGAAATAGTGCTATAGAAAAAATGATCAATACAGACAAAACCTGGAAAGTGTTTCAAAATATTTCTTATAAACCTTGCTCAACCGATAATGCTTCACGGTTACGAACGTATATGGTAATTGGACCCGGTGACCAGGTAGATGCTGCAAATTATCCCTGGGGTTGGGAGCAAGCTTCTTTCACAGATACTGAATGGAAAACAGCGAAAACCATTGCTAATCCCGTTCCGGTAGGCGTGGGGTCGGATAATTTATGGACCATGCAGCCTCGAAACATTCCTTTGATGAAAGAAACCATGCAAAGAATTTCCGGTGTAAGGAAATCAACAGGTATTGAAACGCCTTCTGCATTTTTACAAGGGAACCAACCATTGATCATCCCTGCTAATAAAACAGTAAGTATTTTATTGGATCAAAATTTTAATACCGTTGCCTATCCGGAATTATGGGTAAGTAATGGGAAAGGGGCAAGTATTAAAATGACCTATGCAGAAGCACTCTTTGATAAAGACAATAAAAAAGGAAACCGTAACGATATTGCAGGAAAAGAAATCAAAGGCAATTACGATATATTTTTACCGGATGGTGGCAACCAACGAAATTTTCGTCCTCTCTGGATTAGAACTTTTCGTTACTTACAATTAGATATCACCACCAAAGATCAGCCCTTACAAATTAATGATATTTATGGAACAGCCACCGGTTACCCTTTTGAAGTAAAAGCTTCATTCACAAGTAATGATGCATCCTTGCAACAAATCTGGGATATTGGATGGCGTACAGCACAATTATGTGCAGGAGAAACCTATTTCGATTGTCCTTACTATGAACAATTGCAGTATGAAGGCGATACGCGTATTCAGTCTTTAATATCCTTGTATGTAACCGGAGATGATCGATTAATGCGAAAAGCGATATTGGATTTTTATCACTCAAGGGTTCCGGAGGGATTAACACAAGGACGATATCCCAGTAGCCGAATACAAGTTATCCCACCCTTCTCACTTTTCTGGGTATCAATGATTCATGATTATTGGATGCATCGTAAAGATGAAAAATTTGTGGGTAATTTTTTAATACCCATCATGGGTGTATTGGATTGGTTTGAAAAAAAGATGGATCCAACGAAACAAATGTTAGGCCCAATGAACTGGTGGAGTTTTGTAGATTGGAACGATGCCTTCCCCGGCGGAACACCAGATGGTGCGATGGATGGAAACTCTTCGATTATATCATTGCAATATGTAAACACTTTACAACAAGCAGGGGAACTGTTTGCCTATTTTGGAAAAACAGAATTAGCGAATCATTATAAAGAATTAGCTACAAAAATAAGTAAAGCAACTTATTTGAATTGTTTCGATACTAAGAAAGGCGCGATGGCGAATACTCCCTTGAAAAATACTTTCAGCCAACATGCAGGAATTATTTCTGTGCTTACCGGTTGCATTCCGGAGGTTGATCAAAAAAAAGTGATGCAAAAAGTTTTGTATGATACTTCTCTGAGTCAGGCAACTTTTTATTATCGGTTCTATTTAAATCGGGCTTTGAAAAAAGCAGGAATGGCAGACATGTATTATTCTCAGTTAACACCTTGGAGAGGAATGATTGAAAATGGATTAACCACTTTCGCAGAAAATCCCGATCCTACCCGTTCCGATTGTCATGCATGGAGCTCAAGTCCCAATTATGATTTCTTAGCTACCATTTGTGGCATTGTTCCCTCATCTCATGGATTTGCTACGGTGCGTATTGAGCCTGCTCTTGGTGAGTTGCTACAAGCATCCGGTGTACTGCCTCATCCGGATGGTGACATTAAAGTGTCTCTTCAACGCAAAGGAAAAGAAGGAATAGAAGCAGCGGTACATTTACCTGCTAAGTTAACAGGAGAATTTGTTTGGAAAGGAAAAGTAATTAAGTTGTCAGGCGGTTCACAGAAAATAAATCTCTAACAAATTTAGAACCGATAGTACCCCCTGAATTTGTTCTAGTAAATTACTTACTAATAATGGTTATAATTTATTGGCATGCCTACTAACCAATGTCCATTTCCCTTTTTCATTAATATAAACTTCTGTATAGTTCAATGAGAATTCAGCGGGTTTCCCATCCATAATAACAGAGAAAATGCCATGTCCGTTTACAATACCGGTATGTTCAAATATTCTTGCCTTTACTTCTTCAATTTTGATGTTGGCATAATTTAATTTCCCGGATTTCATGTCGGCAAAAATATCTGTCTTTGTTTCAGTCCAACCATTAGAATGAATATACAATAACCGGTTATTAAAAATACCATCCAACGAATCGTATTTTTTTTCTATTAGCCAAGTAAATTTCTTTTGGTGTAATTGCAAAAGTTGGGTTTCACCTGCTTGCTCGTTCGATTGAGAAAATAGTTGTGTTGTTGTGAAACATAGAAAAATAAGAATCCGAAATTGCATGATTTTGTAATTTTATTTTTGTT
>JAYTSC010000334.1:0-2076 GCA_043745885.1 Bacteroidota bacterium
TACATTGATTATATCAGTGAAACTGATTAATTTTTTAATCCTCGTAACCGCTTTTTATTACCGTTGATAACATTTCAAACTGTTCATTCGCATTAAATAAATTTTTTGCGTTCGCAGGAATGATGGTTCCCTCGCCGAACTTAAGGTTCACTTTCTTATCGTTGATAGTAACTTCAGCACTTCCGTCTATAATCTGTATATAGGTATCAAAAGGAGATGTTTTTTTAGCCAACTCTTCGCCTGCATCAAAAGAAGAAAAGGTAATATTACTGGTTGCCTTCTTTATTATCGTTTTACTTACAATAGCATTGGGCATGTAGTGAATAATTTCAACTACAGTATGCCGTTTTGCTTTTTCTAATTTATTACTGTCATTAAAATTATTCATGATTGAGTATTAATTACCTCTCAAAAATCATTAGCTTAACATACTGAAAACAGTAGTGCTAGAGGAACTTTGTTCTGTAGAATGCTAACCATTAAGGTCGAGTTTACAAAAGGGAGAATATTACAAAAGGAGTAAAATAAGTTATATAATTCACATATCAACAAAAACGAAAACTGATCTTCCTTACATCCTGTCCATATACCAGTTTAACTGTTTTTCCATTTTATTTTGTTTTAGCGTGTTGGTAATGATTTTACGCAATCTCATAAAAGCAGTTTCACTTTTTACTACATAGTCAACTGCTTTGTGGTGCATACATTCGATGGCCACTTCAATCTTATCCTGTGCGGAAAGGATGATGACAGGGATTTCCGGATTGGATACTTTTATCTTATCGAGCGTATCTATTCCGTTCATGGCTTTTTTATTAACTCCATCCAGTTTATAATCCAGAACAATTATATCCGGATTATGCATCAAATGTGCTACACATAACTCACCCGTAATATAGGTTTCAATAGCAAAATCGCCTTGGGCTATAAATTCAATCTCGAGCAGTTTTAAAAAAACAGCATCGTCGTCTACCAAAAAAATCAGGATTTTTCTTTTATCTGTCATTGATGGTTATTTTTCATTGTATTCAGTTCTTGTGTTAATTCAGCACAGGCCTGGGCACAGACTTCTTCCAGTTGAAGCACCATGGCAGGAATGGTTTCTGCTTGCTCTTGTATAGAGGCAAAATCTTTCACTCTCTTAGCCATATTTTCAAAATCTGTACTGATACCCATAATGGAAAAAGAGGGTATCATCTTATGCATGGCCGAATGGAGTAATTCCCAGTTTTTTTCATTAAAACTTTGCTTCATCAAACTAATCAGCGGAGGTGTCTGCTCCAAGTATAGTGAAATCATTTCCACCATCAGTTGGGGGTTTGCTTTCGTACGCTGTAACAGATAATTCAAATCTATACAACGTTCTCTTTTTATTTCATTATGAATAAGTTCTCTTTCCTTTGTAATAAAGACGGGCGTTTTTACAAGGCCTACTATCTTATTGTATAAAATCCGTTCATCTACCGGTTTGGCAATATAATCATTCATCCCAACTGCCTTGCATTTGGAAAGGTCCATGGTAGTTACATCCGCCGTTAAGGCAATGATGGGAATATTTAATTTCATCACGTTACGGATATATTCAGTGGCTTCAAAACCATTCATCTCAGGCATTTGCAGGTCCATCAATATAATATCATAAGAATTAGCCTGCAGTTTTTCAATGGCAATCTTTCCGTTCTCAGCTATATCCCGTTCAAAACCAAAATCATCCAGTAATGTTTTCATCAATAACTGGTTCAGTGCAATATCCTCTACCACCAATACTTTAATATTGGAGATTTGTGGATCCAGTGCTACCAATGGTATATCGGACTCAACCTTCTCTATTGTTTTTTGAAAATCAAGGGTAAAGCTGAAATTAGAACCTACATCAATCACACTTTCAACAGCTATACTTCCTCCCTGGGGTTCTACCAGGTGTTTTACAATAGCCAGCCCCAGCCCCGTTCCTCCGTATAATCTTGAGGTTCCGCTGGTAGCCTGCTGAAAATTTCCAAATATGGTACCAATTTTTGTCTCAGAAATACCGATACCGGTATCTTTTACGGCAAATTCAAGAGACACTTTTTCATC
>JAYTSC010000335.1:0-2045 GCA_043745885.1 Bacteroidota bacterium
TTGGGCATTTTTAATTAGTAATTAATAGTTAGTAATTGAATGGTTTGTAATTAGTTATTTTATTTCGTTGCTAATTACTTAAGCTACATTACTAATTTAACTTCACTCCTTCTGCTAAACCATTGATATATTTTTCCTGTTCGCCTTTGTTGCTAAGTTCACGGCGCAGAACTTTCTCACTTAATTCAATAACCAATGCACCTACTTGATTTTTTACGTCGGTCAAGGCAGCATTTTTTTGTTGTGTGATAGCTAATTGTGCATCTGCTACAATTCGATCATATTCATTCTTGGCCTTATCTTTAGCTTCACTAATCATTTTCAAAGTTTGCTCTTTAGCTTCTTTTATCATAACTCCCCTTTCTTCACGGGCTTTGGCCATTAGGGCTTCATTCTCATTTTTTAAAGCCGACATTTCTAAAGTAACCCTTTCGGCAGTAGCAATTGCTTCACTGATACTTTGTTCTCTTTCTTGTAATCCTTTCAAAATAGCAGGCCAAGCCATTTTTTTCAAAATGAAGAAAACAATTAAAAAAGCAAGCAGGGTCCATAGTAACAGCCCCGGATCCGGTGTAAGAAGTTCCATAAATTATTTCCTCCAATATCCGTTAAACGGAAAGTTTAATCACCAATAAATAACCCCTAACTAACTACCCTTTGCACCGATGCTAAATCTTTATCGGCAAGCATTAGGGGGCGGGGAGTAAAATAACTGCACCCTCCGTCCTGTACTTCAGGTGCAGTTGAAAATTTGCGCTTTGGTTTATTTTAAAACCATCGCCAAGAACCCTACAATGATTCCAAACAAGGCAGCACCTTCTACAAGGGCAGCAGCCAGAATCATATTCGCACGGATATCGTTCATTGCCTCAGGCTGGCGTGCAATGCTTTCAACAGCACCTTTACCAATCTGACCAATTCCCAAACCTGCACCGATTGCAGCTAATCCTGCACCGATTGCACCACCCGCGTTAGCAGTTCCATCTAACAAAATTGTCATTAAACTCATGATCATTGTATTTACAGTTAAAAAAAACTAATTAATGATGCGCTGCCTCCTCATGATGCTCTCCTTCAAATGCCGCTCCAATAAATACCGCAGTTAAGTTGGTAAAAATGAAGGCTTGTAAAAAAGCAACCAAAATTTCAATCATATAAATAAATACAGTAAAGCCAATTGCCACAGGCGATGTTCCCCATCCGGCTACTGAACTCATTTGTCCAAATATGAAAATCAAAGAAATTAAACAAATAATAATAATGTGACCGGCAACCATATTCGCAAACAAACGAATAATTAAGGCAAAGGGCTTAATAAAAACACTTAAAAATTCTACAGGAACCAAAATAATTTTTACCCACCAAGGTACATTTGGTGGATTGAAAATATGCCCCCAATAATGTATATTAGTACTGGAAAGGATAACAACAAATGAAATCAATCCTAATACAACTGTAAAGGCAATATTGCCGGTAACATTTGCTGTACCCGGAATTAAGCCAAATATATTGTTGATTAAAATGAAGAAAAAAGTTGTCAATAAGTAGGGAAGGTATTTTTCTGATTTGTGACGCAGATTAGGTTTAGCCACTTCTTCGCGTACAAAAATAATAACCGGTTCCAGTAAATTTTGTTTGCCTTTGGGTGCAGTTTTCACACCCTCTCCTTTTTTGTATGCATTGCCAATAGAAATCATTAGCCAGGTTAAGAAAGCCAAAGCAATCATCATTTGAACCACATTACGTGTTAAAGAAAGATCATATACTTTTATAGTTTCTTCTAAACTGCCATCTACTTTTACAGCAACAATTTTCTCTTTTTCAATTTTATAGCCATGATATGTGGTCTCTCCATGCTCAAATTTAGAAGATAGGAAAGAAGTAATCCCTCTTTCTTTTGAGTATAAAATTATGGGAAGGGGCAGAGAAACATGGTGTACTTTCCCATCACTTCCATGGTATTCAGTGAAATGAAATTCATGGTTATCGAGAATATGGCCAAAAATCACCGCTGCAGCATCAAATTCTTCTTTTTTCTCTTCAGA
>JAYTSC010000336.1:0-2023 GCA_043745885.1 Bacteroidota bacterium
TTTGTCAGAAGAAGTGGGACATGAGCTAACAGAGGCAATTTTATCTAATCTGGAAACCAATGAAGCAGAAATCATTCAACAACGAAAAAATGTGAATGAATTAAAGAAGAAGTTAAAGGGAATCGATAAACCTGAATCCACTCTACTATCACAAATAGCAGAGTTCCTGGAACACAAATCCATGTGGATTGTGGGCGGCGATGGCTGGGCTTATGATATTGGTTTTGGCGGTTTAGATCATGTATTATCAACCGGAGAAAATGTAAATATCCTTGTTTTGGATACAGAAGTGTATTCGAATACCGGCGGACAAAAATCGAAATCCTCGCCAATTGGTGCTAGTGCTAAATTTTCTATTAAAGGAAAAACAACAGGCAAAAAAGATCTGGCCATGCAAGCGATTGCGCACGGCAATGCGTATGTTGCTGAAATTGCCATGGGTGCCAATGATGTACATGCTTTGAAAACTATTTTAGAAGCTGAAGCTTTTCCGGGTCCGTCCCTCATCATTGCTTATAGTCATTGCATTGCACATGGTTATGATATGTGCCACGGAAATGATCAACAAGAACTAGCCGTAAAATCGGGCTACTGGCCTTTATTCCGTTACAACCCATTTAAAGAAAAAGGACAAAGGTTTGTGATGGACAGTAAAGACCCTTCCATTCCTTTAGGTGATTTTATGTATAATGAAAACCGATTCTCAACCATCAAAAATAATTTTCCTGAAAAAGCCACCGAGTTCTTAACAATGGCCAATGATGGAGTGCGTCAGCGTTGGGAGAGATTGCAGGCATTTAAAGTATTGTAATTTTTTCATGTTGTTTTGGTTAAGGAATCCCGTTTGGGGTTCCTTTTTTTATATAATAGGTAGAAGGATTACAATAATATCGCATTTAACGAATTTTAAACCTGCCTAATTGCGCCCTGGCGGCTTTGCGAGCAAATTATTCTTGCAAAGTCGCCAGGGCGCAATTTTTTTATTAAAACTTGATACAATTTCAAACTGATACACTAGCGGGATTACCTGTAATTCAATTAATCAACAAATTTCAGGTAACTTAACAGCAAATTAATTTCTATGAAATGGTTATTTTCAGGTATTTTATTATCCCTGCTTCTTTCTGTAAGCGCTCAAAATAAAGATGAACAAGCCATTCTTTCCATACTACAATCCCAAACAACTGAATGGAATAAAGGAAATATTGATGCTTTTATGAAGGGCTATTGGAAAAACGACAGTCTTATGTTTATCGGACAATCAGGGGTAACCTATGGTTATAACAACACTTTAAAAAATTACAAAAAAAATTATCCCGACAATGCTTCTATGGGGAAGCTCAATTTTAATATCATTAAAGTACAACCTCTTTCATATGATACTTATTTTGTTTTAGGTAAGTGGATGCTTACCAGAAGTATGGGGAATATCAGTGGTCATTACACGCTTATATTCAGGAAAATCAATCAACAATGGGTAATCGTATCAGATCATAGCAGCTAACTGTAATATTTTAACGCTTTAAACGACTTATTTCTTAATTCAACTAAATCTCAATTTTATGGTACTTATTATTTTAGGCATTATCTTATTTGTTGCATCTATTGCCATCAACAAACAACAAAGAGAAGAATTACACAAAGTTGCGAATGGGCTTCGTTTGGGGGCATTGGCGCTGATTGTGATTGGTGTTTTTACTGCCTGTATTAAACAAATTGATGCGGGCCAGATAGGGGTGAAATCACTTTTTGGAAAAATTGACAACGATATTCTTACTAGTGGTTTGAATGTGGTTAATCCATTGGTAGAGGTAAATATGATAGACGTTAAAACACAAAATTATACCATGAGTGGTGTACATGATGAAGGAGACAAAGCAGGTGATGATGCCATTCGTGTATTAACTGCTGACGGCCTGGAAGTAGTGATAGACTTAACTGTTTTGTATCGCGTTACCGGTATTGAAGCCCCAAAATTAATAAGAGAAACAGGTCTAGATTTCAGAGATAAGATTGTTCGCCC
>JAYTSC010000337.1:0-1578 GCA_043745885.1 Bacteroidota bacterium
CCCTCTTTCAGATTAAAAAATATTTACCTTTTTCTTATATGGCAAGCAATCGAAGACGTCCCCTGTTTCTACAGGGGACTACTTTTTTTGGGTAGATTCTCGGAATTCGCCCTTTTCATTTTTAAGGGAATAACAAAGATTGGGGTTAACAAGACCATAAAGCCGTCCATCCCGCATTTCAAAACTCATATATACTTTTCCATTTTCCCGCCACCCTTTACCTCTCAACTCTTTTCCTTCCTTAAAAACAATATGTTTCAGGGGTTTGCCATTTACATACCATTCTTTAAAATCGCCTTCATACATGCCGTTTCTAAAATGGTATTCAAACCTAGGATTAAGGTTTGGCCACCAACCGCTATTGATACTGTCTTTTTCACCTAAGTGATAATAACGTTTTGAATCAGGGTTCCCGGTTTCATAGAAAGTAGTTAATAGACCTTCTTCTTTCCCTCGGTAAAAACTTTGAATGATTTTTATTTTGCCAGAAGAATAAAAAGTTTTCAGTATCCCGCTAAATAGTTGATTGTGATAATACCAAACACCATTTATCAGATGTAGTGAAGTATCAGATGTCACAAGTACAAAATTTGGGATAACTATGTGTGCAAAAGAATTATTTAATATGCTTGTCATAGGAATCTTTCTTTCGGTTCCACGACAACCAATCAAACACAATGCAAAACCAATTATGACTAAGCAATTTTTCATTCCTCTGCTTTCAATATTGTAATGTCACTAATCAAATCATTCACATCTTTTAAAGAAGTGCCTTTATAAACTCCCCGGATCCTTCTATGTTTATCAATCAATAACATATTTTCTGTATGCAGAAAATCAGCACTGTTTTTTTTCTCGCCCATATCTTCATCAGCAAAATAGGCATTTCTAGCAATGTTGTAAATCGCATCGCGATTACCGGTTACCAAATGCCACTTATTACTGATGACACCAAATGATTGGGCATACTTTTTTAATTGGGGAACACTATCACTTTCGGGTGTTACACTATGAGATAAAAACAACACCATTGTATCCTGTAAAAATGCATTTTGAACTAGTGAAAGATGTGTGGTTAATTTTTTACAAATACCCGGACAGGCAGTAAAAAAGAAATCGGCTACATAAATTTTTCCGGCAAAGGTTTTTTCCGATACAGATTCACCGTCTTGGTTCGTAAAATTAAAAGGAGGAATGCTATGCAAGGATTTCATAACAGCTGAATTGGGAACGATCCATTGAGGTGTAAAATTAGCTGTAATATAAAAAGGCAGTACCCTTGCCTCCTTTTCCTTTTTAACAGGATTTTTACAGGAGACAAGGGTAATGGAAAATAAAACAACTGTTATGATGAATAGTAATTTATACATGTTTACCCTTTTTTATTCCCGGGTGGAGGCGGTTGCATACCATCGTGCTTTGGGGGACGAAGAGATGCTTCCATTTCAACATATTTTGTATACTGCGTTTCTGTTAATGCTGATTTAATTTTTGCATCCCTTGCCTTACTTAAATTATCCATGTCTTCTTTACTGCCGGGTGATGGTGATGGTGGCATCTCTTTGTTACCATTTTTAG
>JAYTSC010000338.1:0-6669 GCA_043745885.1 Bacteroidota bacterium
TTTAATAAACTTCCTCCAACAGAACTAATCACACAAATTTCTCGCAGTTGTTTACTGCTCATTTGCGCATTGGCATAAATACCCGAATTTTCGCCATAACGATTTGCTTGTATTTCTCTGGCTTTAATAACCCGCTCACGAATAGCAGAAGAGGGTTCGCCATCATTTTGATTGGTCAATTCACTGAATGCAACCGGCGTAACTTCTACATGCAAATCAATTCTATCTAATAAAGGGCCCGATACTTTGTTTAAATATTTCTGTACAGCACCCACCCGGTGGACAAGTGCAGGCTTTTTCCGGATGATTGTAGTATCCGCAGGAACATGGTTTTGTCGATAATGTCCACCCGATATGAGAAAGTGACCATACGACCTGTTCCTGTAGGCTATCCAGTCAATCCAACTACTATCGGAGAACACCCGAGAAAGAGAAGAATGGATTTAGGACTGTATCAAGCAGAAGTGGCGAGAAGATTTAATATTTCGGAAGATTGCATTACCTATTGGGAGAATGGACGCTCAGAACCGCAGATTCGTTACTATCCGCAAGTCATTGCTTTTCTTGGCTATTATCCGTTTGAGCATGAAACTGATAGCTTCGGCGGCAAGATCACACAGTATAAAAATGAGCATGGGTTAAGCTACCGAAAACTTGGAAAGGTGTTCGATGCTGATCCAGCAACGGTGGCTGAATGGGAGCGGAATACCTGTGTACCATTGGCGCGAAGTATGGATATTGTTCTTTCGGTTATTGTACAAAATACCCTTCATCATTGAGGGGTATTTTATCTTAAAAAAGAGAACTTTACTCGACAAGGTGATTTTATTTCACTTATCCCATACCCTTTTATTAGATAATCTTAGTATTTACTTTACACCAAATTTTCGTTTTAATTGGCTCGGCTATTCTTTTGTATTTCCTCTAGCACTTTTAGCTCTTCTAAAATTTTATCAGAAACCTCATCCCTGATCTTTATTGGATAGTTTAGTGTATATCTGATCCATGCTGCTGCATCGACTTTCCTGTTTATTTTTAGATAAAGCTGTATCAGTTGGTATTTTGGCAGAATTGCACTTGGTACAGTGTGTATGGCATAGAGAAAATTCCGCTCAGCAGATTTGTAATCACCAGTATAGGAATAATCTAACCCCAAATACATATTCAAATTACTCGAAGCATAATAGTGAGAGGCTTGCTCAAGCAAAGAGATTGAATGTTTGTATTCGTTTACTTGCGATAATTCTGCCCCATAGTTATATAAAAAACGACCGTCAGTTTTCAAATTTTTGTATGCTTCTTCATACAGTGGCTTGGCTTTTTCAAAAGATTCAAAAAGGGCGAGTGAAGAAGCTTGTTTCCATTGAATTTCAGCCCTCCACTGGTTGAACCCGAAATAAAGAAAATAGATGCTGAGAATTATCAAGGGGATTTTTATAACAATTGTCGGGAAGCGAACACTTGCTAATTTTACCTGTGTGTGGGTAACACTATTATGTCGTCCAATACTTGCAAATAAACTGATAAAGAGAAGGAAGGTGACCGAACAATGAAACGGGTTTGAAAAAAGTCCAGAACAAAGCAGACAGATTAACGCGGCGATATAACCGTGTTGTTCTTCCATCTTTTTTTTCAGCAACAATACCTTTATACGTTTTTTAATAAAAAAGTAGAAAACTAAACCTCCACCGAGAATACTTATCACCCCATATTCTGCCCACCATTGTAGGATAAAATTGAAGGCTTCAAACGTATTTCCTGCTAACTGCTGAACTTTTATCTGACTGACAGTGGTTTGGAAGTATTGTCCTTGGTAGAAATTATAGTGTGCCTGAAATCTATTTGAACCCACACCGAAAAGCCAATTATCGCGAATCATTCGCCAGCTCACTTCGTAAATTGTAAGCCTGCCCATTGCTGAATGTTGCTTGATCATGAAAAACCAAACACACGCAGTGATTACACTAAAAAAGGCAATTACTATAAACCCTACCCTCCATTGCTTCTGATAGTTAGCCCTGCAATACATCCATAATATAAAAATTGACCCTGCCAAACACCCGAATAATGCAGCTCTCGCCTGTGTTTTAAATAGTAAAAAAACAGTAGCAAAAAATAACACATAGAGTCCAACTCGAATGAGTATTGATTTTTTTTGGCGACGATCACTATATTTACTTAAACGAGCCAATAATAAAACTGCGCATGGTGCAAGCCAGTTTCCAAAGTACCCAGAATTAAAAAATGAACCTTTTATCATCAAGGGCTCTGAACTAAAATGAAAAAACTGCCAGTAGCCAAATGATACTTGGCATAGTAAAGAGGGTATAACAATCCAGCTGATGTTATCCGAAACTGATTGGTGAGATCGTATATAGCTGTAAATACTAAAAGAGAAAAATAGAGTTATAAGTATCTTAAAACTATTAACATCAGCAGTCTCATGAGAGATTGTTGTAATTGCTGCTAATAATGACAGTACCCCAATAAGTAAATCGATCCGATCAAGAGTGTCAATTCGAAATTGAAACCAAGCAAGGAACCCAAATATCCAAAAGAAGTATAAATCCACTTTTTCCATTCCGGTTTCCATTTTGTAGCCGTACAAAAATGGAAGCACTAAAAAAGTGATGACACCGATTATTTTGGGAATACGATTGTGGTATCGGCCTAGATGTTTATTTTTGAGGAGTTCATACATTTTAATAAAAAAAGTGCGATGTCTGCGCTATATCAAACACCGCACTGTTATACTTTAAACGAGCCAGTCCGTTGTTATTACATCTGAAATCCAATTTCCATTAGAGTCCTTTTTTATTTCAATTGTAAAAGGTCCTTCTTGATACCCCCTTACATAAATAATGCAAGTTGACCTATCTTTTGAGTACACTGGATTACTAATAGAAAATACGGGAACATAGCGATATTTCTTAAACAAAAATTCAAAGTCAGGTGTTTCATTATCTTTGACTGTTGGGAAATAAATGGTAAATTTCTTCAGTGAAAAGGAATGATCAAGCCACGTTGCACCTTCAACCATCTTTGATAAAGAATCTTTTGAGGCGCCCGGGAAATAGCTCCCAAGAATGCCCCAAAATTTTACTTGTTCATCAGGCATATAATGCTTGATTTTCTTCGTTTCCATTGGAATAAGAACAATAGCGCCAGTATCTCTATCTTCTAGCAAAACTCTTTTTAAAAGATATGTTATAGGATCCTTGATACCGGGTCGTTCTTGATGCTGTGGGCGAAGCTCTGTGAATGACAGAATCAAAATGAATAGTAGTATACGCATTTTCAGTATTTTTTAATTTAACAGCCTGTTCCTGAACCGCTTTGTGAGGGGTTTTTATAGTCGTTCAAGATACTGCCAATTTCATCTTTTTTTGATTGTGTGAGCTTATCAAATGCTGTACTCTTTCCTAATCCTTCCCAAGCAAGTGCATCAGCATCTGTAGTACTTAAGTTTGGAAAGGCATCTCGAAGTGCGGCTGATATGGTGCCGAGATAATAGTTTGCTATTTCATCATGTTGAATAAGGTTATTCCATGCAACTCCATTTGACAGTAATACACCATGCAAAGCTTCATGAAGCAGGGTTCGAAAAATATACTCTTTTGAGGTACTTGGTAAAGTATTTAGATTAAGATCAATACCAAAAATAAGTGTGCCGTCACTGGCCTGATTCATCGTAGTAAGCCCGCCATTGTGATCCTGATCCAGATCGGTAACACCGAAGTAATTAAAGGTCATTGGACGATATATATTTTCATTGCCTGATGCATTTACAACAAAATCTGAAATTTTGCTTTTAAATGCGTTAAGCACAGAACTCATACAAGGATTAGTAAGATTATTATTGATGGTCTTAGCTGTACTTGGATTAAGGTTACTAGTTACTGTTGTGCCAGGCGCGCTACCTTGTGGTGCATAATTAGGCTCAACGCATTCATCCCAACTGTCTAATATTTCAGTATCAACAATTTTTCCAGTATCTAGCTCATACCAAATTCCTATAAGAACATATGTTGTACATACTTGACATCCTGACATTGGAGATACAGACGACAGTAAACTTTTTTGAAGATTACTGCCGCTAGTTTCACTAACTGATGATGTTTTGACATTCCCAATTGAAGGCCTTTTGGTTGTATTCTCAACAACTATTTTCGCTTCTGTCCAATCGCCGCTTTGAGTGATAAAACTACCAACATTGTAATAGTAACGGTCATAGAAAATGATCGAAGCAGTCAGATTTTCAACAGGTTTACGTTCCTTAAATAATCTATTCTCTACAATTGTTTTCAAATCAGACGGTAAATTTGTCCCTAGCGAGCCGTTTTTGCTGCTATATAGTTCAATAATATTCATTTCCATCTTATCGTTACCTCTTTTTGAAAAAAGTAAATAGCGGACGGATTCAATTACTTGGTTATGTAAGTGATGAACATCATCATCTACGGGTACAATTGAATAGCTAGTAGCGTTACGGGAGAAAGACTGAGCTTTTCCCCATTGGGTTGCGTCTGCTAATTTTTCAATACGCGCAAAACGCCTGAGATTAGCAGTTTTTTTCAATTCTGAAAATGGTAGACTTAAAAGGGATTGTTCACTTTCAACAAGTGACGCTAGATGAGCTTTTGCCTCAATAACTAGAGCGTTATTTTCAGCAGAATCAGAGTGGAAACTTTTTCGACAGGCGAAAAATGTAAACGTAGTCAGTAATACGAAAACAGCAAATACAGCAATTTTTAGATAGCCTTTTTTCATATGGATATTAGATTTGGTGCCCCAGTTGTTTACCTACATTCCAAAGGGACATAAACTATCTAACAAACTTGTCAGATAGATAATACGCTTTGGTGGTAGGCTTATTGTTCTTCTTTAAACCAATTTACTTTTTAACAGCAATGGCTTTCACTAGGGGGCAACAAATGCGTTATAAATGTAGCATTTTTTTCATACACCCTTTTTTTCTTTTTTAATGTTAAGGTTAAATTGTCGCACCCGCTAATGATATTTTGGTATGATCTAAATGAAATTTAGTCGAAGTGTGCCGGTACATTTCAAATGTTTTTGTTAAAAATAAAATGTGGTATTGCATTTTGATTAGGTCAACAAAGTAGCATTTGAATACCTTCGAAAAAAGGGTGTTTTCACCCTTTTTTCGGAAAATAAAAAATACTAAGAAAGCATGTAGCTAATAAACTACAAGAGATTTAGAAAGTCAGTACATCATGTATAGACGTTAAGTAACAAAAGGTAGTAAATCGATATACAATGAGTACACAGATTTTTGACGTAACAATTTAGTAATCTTTCTTTTCCGCTTTCTTTGCTCCTTCCACCACTGTTTTAATTTTTTTCTGCAAAAAAAATCCATAATATTTTCTCCATCGACATCCTTTAACAGATATTGTGGTTAGAATGAGAATTAATATCAGTTAAAAAAATCTACAAAATCGTTGCTAATATCCAATATAAATTCTCACCCCGCCCATCCCTCTCTATCCAAACTCCTGTAATGAATTGCCTCCGCCAAATGCTCCGGTTTAATATCATCGCTTGCGGCAAGATCAGCAATGGTGCGGCTTACTTTAAGTATGCGGTCATAAGCGCGTGCACTGAGGTTTAAACGTTCCATTGCTTTCTTTAATAAAGCTTCACCAACAGAACTGATCACACAAATTTGGCGAAGTTGCTTGCTACTCATTTGCGCATTGGCATAAATACCCGAATTTTCGCCATAACGATTTGCTAACGCCGTTGTTGGTCGCCTGACCAACAACTACTTTCAAAAATGAGTAAGTATTCCAAATTCATCAATCCCTGTTTCATAAAACCGCGCACTACTGTATTTATAATTTTCGGGCAAATTAGACATTTTCCATTTTAAGTGAACCGGATTTGAATGGATATAGTTCATTTTTTGTAGGAAGAATTTTTCTGAATAAATATCTATACTCAATGAATTCCGTTCCCATACCTGGAATTTTCTATCTGGTGCTTTGACCTTTAACTGAATTAATAATTGATCATCATTCATTCTCATAAAATTGAGTATGCTTCTGGCTGTAAATTTTAGCAAATCTCTCTGAAAATCCTTTCGGATCACACCATCATGTAACTGCCAGATGAAATGCATATGATTGGGCATGATTACAAAAGCATAAATACTTACTTGTTCTTTGACAACTCGATTTTGTAGTGCTTCGATAATAATTTTTTTGTGAAAATCATTTTGAAGTAATGGTAGCCAATTTAGGTTTGTGATAGTTGTGAATTGTGTATGGTGATCAAATTGAATCATGTGTGTTTGTCGTGTTTTGTTGTTGGTCAGGCGACCAACAACGGCGGTGACCAACAATTGCGGTGACCAACAACGGCGGCTACCAACTGTCATTACCCCGCCCATCCCTCTCTATCCAAACTCCGGTAATGAATTGCCTCTGCCAAATGTTCAGGTTTAATATCAGTACTTTCTGCTAAATCAGCAATGGTTCTACTTACTTTTAGAATTCTATCATAGGCACGCGCACTTAGGTTTAATTTTTCCATCGCTTTTTTTAGTAAACTTTCTCCAACAGAACTAATCACACAAATTTGGCGGAGTTGTTTACTGCTCATTTGTGCATTGGCATAAATACCCGAATTTTCGCCATAACGATT
>JAYTSC010000339.1:0-6848 GCA_043745885.1 Bacteroidota bacterium
ATTTCATTTGTAACCATTGCCCAAAAGAAAACAAAAATAATTCCGGAACTTGATCGCTTTGCCGGATTGGATACTGCATTTGAAAGAGTATTAAAAGACTGGCATGCTGCTGGTTTTGCAGTAGCAGTAGTTGAAAAAGATAAAGTAGTGTATGCCAAAGGTTTTGGTTACAAAGACATTGAAAAAAATATCCTTATTACACCCAATACTTTATTTGCCATTGGTAGTTGCACCAAAGCATTTACTGCCTCGATGATGGGACTTTTACAAAAGGATGGTAAGCTAGCGTTTGACAAACCGGTCTTGAATTACTTGCCTGAGCTGAAATTCTATAATGATGTGATGAACAATCAAATCCTGCTGCGTGACTTGATGTGCCACCGTACAGGTTTACCCAGACATGATTACTCCTGGTATGCTTTTCCTTCAAGTTCCAGAGATAGTTTATTAAAAAGAATACAATTTATGGAACCTTCCTATGGCATTCGTGAAAAATGGCAATACAATAATTTCATGTTTCTTTTACAAGGAATGGTTGCCGAAAAAATAACCGGTAAAAAATGGGAAGAAAATATTAGTGAAAGAATTTTCAAGCCGTTGGGAATGAGTAATTCGAACTTCTCAATTCAGGAAATGGAAAAGAATACAGATGCTTCTTTAGGATATGGATTAAAGAAAGACAGCATCATTAAAAAATTAGACTACTATCATATTGATGCCATGGGACCTGCAGGCAGTATCAACAGCAATGTTATGGAAATGGCTAATTGGGTAAGCACCTGGATTAATGGAGGAAAATTTAATGGTAAAGAAATTATTCCAGCCTCTTATGTTTCAGAAGCAATAAGTTCACAAATGGTGGTAGGTTCCGGCGTGCCAACCAAAGAAAAACCCGATGTGCATTTTTCAAATTATGGTTTCGGTTGGTTACTCGCTTCTTATAAAGGACACTACCGGGTAGAACATGGGGGAAACATTGATGGCTTTTCTGCAAGCACCTGCTTTTTTCCTAGTGATAGTGTGGGCATTGTGGTTCTTTCTAATCAAGATAGATCAACCATTACTTCAATTGTACGAAACTTAATTGCCGATCGCATGTTGAAGCTGCCCTATTTTGACTGGAATACGGATGTTAAAAGATCGAGTGATAAAGCAAAAGCTACAGCCAAAGAAGCTGAAAAAGCAAAAACTAGTAGCCGTAATCAAAATACAATGCCCACTCATAATTTGAAAGAATATGAAGGCATGTATAACCACCCCGGCTACGGAAGTTTTGAAGTAACCCTGAAAAATGATTCTTTATTTGCTCAATTAGGTAAAGATCAGTTTTGGTTACACCATTATCATTATGATGTATTTGATCCCTTTAATAAAGACCCCAAAGAGGGTATCGATACTGCTGATAAAAGCAATCTTCGGTTCCAATTTGATATGACAGAATCCGGAGAAATTAATTCTGTCCATCTAGTATTAGAACCCACTTTACCAGCATTGAAATTTACTAAAACGCCAAAAGCAAAGGCAATAACAAAAGAAGAATTACAAAAGTATGTTGGCGATTATGATTTAAGAGGGGCTGCCATTGTTAAAGTGTACATTAAAGATGATAAAACTTTATTTGTACTGGTACCCGGTCAACCTGATTATGAATTAATTCCTGTTGAAAAAGATAAATTCGCACTCAAGGCCATTAGTGGTTATTTTGTACAATTTGAAATGAATGATAGAGGCGAAACAAATGGATTAATGTTCATTCAACCCAATGGAAATTTTAAAGCAACTAAAAAATAATACCGAGGCGCTGAGGACTTCAAAGACCTCAGCGCCTCTCCAACTCTGCGTTGAAAACTAAACATATGAGAACCAAAATAATTTTATTTTTTTTAGGTTGTATCCTACTTGCCTGTAACCATATAAAATACGACACCATCATACGCAACGGCATGATCTATGACGGCAACGGAGGAAGCCCCTATCAAGTAGATATAGCCATTCAAAATGATACCATTGCTTTTATTGGTGATCTTTCAAAAGTTTCTGCTTCAAATGAAATAGATGCTAAAGGAAATGCAATAGCCCCCGGCTTTATCAATATGATGGGCCATTCTGAAGAATCTCTTTTTCAGGATGGAAGGGCCCAAAGTGATATTAGGCAAGGCGTTACTACAGAAATTTTTGGTGAATCCAGCTTTGGTCCATTGAATGCAAAAATGAAAAAACAATTACAGGATGGTCAGGGTGATATCAAATATGCAGTAACCTGGAATAGCCTTGGCGAATTCATGCAGGCACTGGAGAAAAAAAACATTGCTTGTAATATTGCATCATTTGTTGGAACAGGCACGATACGTCAAAATGTAATGGGTGAAAACAATCTACAACCCAACCCTTCTCAGCTAAACAGTATGAAATTATTGGTGCGTCAAGCAATGGAAGAGGGAGCTCTGGGTGTAACAAATGCTTTGATATATCCTCCCGACTTTTTTGCAAAGACAGATGAATTAATTGCTTTATCAAAAGAAGCCGCTAAATATGGAGGCACTTATTCAAGCCATATGCGAAGCGAAGGGAACCATTTCCTTGAAGCATTAGAAGAACTGATCACCATAACAAAAGAAGCAAATATCCCATGTGAAATTTTTCATCTGAAAGCTGCCGGAAAAAATAACTGGTATAAAATGGATACTGCGATAAAAAGAGTTGAACGTGCAAGAAGTGAGGGGCTGGATATCACTGCCGATATGTATACTTACTTAGCAGGAGCAACCGGTTTAACCTCTTCATTCCCTCCCACATTGCAGGATGGTGGTTTCGGTAAATTAAGGGAGAGATTACAAGATCCTATTGTTAGAAAACAAATGAGTAAAGCAATGAACACCGATGCAAAAGATTGGGAAAATCTATACTTTGGCGGTGGCGGTGCAGATCATCTTTTATTATTAGGATTTAAACAAGATTCATTAAAAAAATATACGGGTAAAACACTCGCCGAAGTGGCTAAGCTTAAAAATAAATCTGCAGAAGAAACTGCGATGGATTTAATAGTTGATGACAGCACACGTGTTGGAGTGGCGTATTTTTTAATGAACGAAGACAATGTAAAAAAACAAATTGCCCTTCCATGGGTAAGTTTTGGAAGTGATGAAGGATCTTACACAACAGAAGGTGTGTTTTTAAAATCGAATGCTCACCCCGTGCTTATGGAAATTTTGCCAGAGTATTAGGACATTATGCAAGAGACGAAAAAGTGGTGTCTTTGCAAGCCGCGATAAAAAAATTGGCCAACCTACCCGCTACTCATTTAAAATTGAAGAAACGGGGCGAGTTAAAAGTGGGCAATTTTGCAGATATCGTTTTATTTGATCCTCTAAAAGTTCAAGATTATGCGACTTATGAAAAACCACATCAATATGCTACAGGTATGATACACGTTTGGGTAAATGGTATACAGGTTTTAAAAGAGGGAGAACCCACCAAAGCAAAACCCGGGAGATTTATAAAAGGTCCGGGATTTAAAAAAGAGGGATAAATATTTATTATTCAATTAGTACAATAGCTGATCAGCCTATAGTTAGAATTATCTGAGTGTATTCTGTGGCCAAAAAAAGAAAAGAATGAACATTGAAATTCGCAGAGCAGAAAAAAAAGATTGCAGACGATTATTAGCGTTGATTCAGGAATTGGCTGATTACGAAAAAGCTCCCAAGGAAGTAACCGTTACCCTTACTCATTTTGAACAAAGTGGATTTGGCCCCAATCCAGTATGGTGGGCTTTTGTTGCAGAGATCAATGAAAAGGTTGAAGGATTTGCGTTGTACTATATCCGCTACAGTACCTGGAAAGGACAATGCATCTACCTTGAAGATTTTTTAGTAACCGAAAAACTTAGAGGCCTAGGCGCAGGAAAATTATTATTTGATAGAATTATGGAAGATGCTAAAGAAAAAGGCTTTCATCGAATGGTTTGGCAAGTACTGAAATGGAATGAGCCGGCAATTAATTTCTATAAAAAATACAATACCATTTTAGATCCTGAGTGGATAAATGGCACACTTGACTTTTAGTTAATAGTTAGAAATAATAGTTAATAGTTCTTAAAGAAAAAGTAATTTTTTGCAATTAAACCATAGTAATCACCTGTTAAATATTAACTTATAACTTAATGCCCCTACTAACTATTAACTATTAATTTTTAACTAAGAAACCCCATCCACCACCGCTTCTCTATAAACTTTCTGTACCAATCCCTGCAAAACTTTCCCTGGACCTACTTCTGTAAAATGGGTGGCGCCATCGGATACCATGGCTTGTATAGTTTGTGTCCATCGAACGGCTCCGGTGAGTTGTTCAATTAAATTCTTTTTGATTTCTTCAGGACTTGTCACAGCCTTTGCAACCACGTTTTGATAAACAGGACAGTTCGCTGCATGAAAATTGGTGGCTTCAATAGCTGCTGCCAATTCTTCTTTTGCAGGTGCCATTAACGGGCTATGAAAAGCACCTCCAACGGGTAATACTATGGCACGTTTAGCTCCTGCAGCTTTCATTTTTTCACAGGCTATCTCAATCCCCTTAATTGAACCACTAATCACTAACTGTCCCGGACAATTATAATTTGCAGCAACCACCACTTCTCCTGTTTCTTTTTGGATTGTTGCACATACTTCTTCCACTATATCATCTGCCAAAGCCAATACAGCAGCCATAGTAGATGATTGAACTTCACAGGCTTTTTGCATAGCTTTTGCTCGAATGCTTACTAAAGTTAAAGCATCTTCAAAACGTAAAACTCCATTGGCCACTAAAGCAGAAAACTCACCCAGTGAATGACCGGCAACCATTGCGGGATTAGGGTCTACAATTGTTTTATAAGCTGCTACTGAATGAAGGAATATGGCAGGTTGGGTAATATTGGTTTGTTTTAAAGCTTCATCTGTTCCGGAAAACATGGTATCACTAATACGAAACCCTAAAATTGAGTTTGCATTTTCAAAAAGGTTTTTTACCATAGGATTTGACTCGTACAAATTTTTTCCCATACCTGAGAATTGAGATCCTTGTCCGGGAAAAAGATATACATGTTTCATATGAAAGGTTTTACAGCGAATTTATTGAATTAAAAGGATTCATTAATGAAAAATGCCACAGAAAACACAGGAACTAACAGAATATATCTGCAAAAGTCTGTGCCGTCTTGTGGCAATAAAAATCACTTACCCTATTTCAGCTCCTTGGATATCAATTTTAAGAATTCGCTACGTGTCGTGTTCTCCAAAAATTCTCCATCAAATGCAGAAGTGGTGGTAACAGAATTTTGTTTTCCTACTCCACGCATCATCATACATAAATGTTTTGCTTCAATAACTACAGCAACGCCAAGCGGATTCAAGGATTCTTTTATTGCTTCTAATATCTGAGTAGTCAGCCTTTCTTGCACTTGTAAACGTCGTGAATAAATATCTACTACTCTAGCTATTTTACTTAACCCTGTAATCCACCCATTGGGGATATAAGCAATATGGGCTTTCCCAAAAAAAGGAAGCATATGGTGCTCACACATGGAATACAATTCAATATCCTTAACGATAATCATTTCACTGACTTCTTCTTTGAATAATGCCGATTCAATAATAGCCTTTGGGTTTTGCGTATAGCCTTGGGTAAGATATTGCATAGCTTTGGCCACACGTTCCGGTGTTTTAATTAAACCTTCTCTTGTTGGATCTTCTCCTAATGAAGCTAATATTCCCTGATAATTTTTTACAATGTCCGAAGTTACTTCTTCATCATACTTCTCTATTTTAGTATAAGCCATCCTGTTCTTTTTATCTTGGTTAATTTATATAGGATATTCAACAAAATTTCTTTCTGTTTCATACAATCTGATCTGTAATTTAAGATTTGCATCAATTTTTGGCCTGAGTAATTGATAGATTACAATTGCAATATTTTCTGCAGTCGGATTTAGTTTAGCAAATTCCTTTGTATCTAAATTCAGATTCTTATGATCAAATCGGGTAAGAATTTCCGCTCTTATCAGATCACTTAACATTTTCAAATCAATCACATAACCAGTTTCGGGATCCGGTTCACCCACTACTTTCACAACTAATTCATAATTATGTCCATGGTAATTGGGATTATTGCATAAACCAAAAACTGCATCATTTTTCAATTCCGACCATTCCGGATTGTGCAAACGATGGGCAGCGTTAAAATGTTCTTTTCTAAAAACAGCCACTTTATTACTCATAATACTAAGTTACGAATCATTACTATAACCTTTCAGTACATTGCTTTGTTCGGAGAAGATAAAAAATACTATTAAAAGTACCTAAAAAGCCGTTTCGAGTGGATGGAAGTAAAATTGAAGAATAAAATTGGTTCATTAATCTCCATAATATTCCACATAAATCCGGGGTGTCTCAAATAATTTTATGCAATGAAGTTTCACTTCTATTGGTAAATGAGGAGCCAATTGCTGCCAAATAGCTGTGGCTAAGTTCTCGGTGCTACACATTTTGTTTTTCATAAAATCTACATCCAAATTCAGGTTTTTATGATCAAGCTTATCAATCACATGTTGTTTCATAAGTATGCTCAGCTTTTTTACATCATAAACAAATCCTGTATCCGTATCAGGCTCCCCCTTAATGGTTACAAATAAGTCGTAATTATGACCATGCCAATTTTCATTGGCACAAACCCCGAAAATAGCTTCATTCCTTTCCATAGTCCAACTCGGATTGAACAACTTGTGTGCTGCATTAAAGTGCTCCTGTCTGGTTAAATATACCATTCTCGCATAAAATTTTTGCGAAGGTAAGGAATGGTGGGGGAAGTCTGGA
>JAYTSC010000340.1:0-3825 GCA_043745885.1 Bacteroidota bacterium
AGCTGCAATCAATAAAGCCTGCCCTGCACGAATATCCGGACTGCTCATGGTTATGCCACGTAAATTATTTTTTCTTCCTAATCCAATAACCGTTGCACGATGTGGATCGCATAAGATAATTTGGGCACCCATATCAATCAATTTATCTACAAAAAATAATCTGCTTTCAAACATTTTCTGGTGTATCAATACACTACCTCTGGCTTGTGTAGCAACAACCAATACAATACTTAATAAATCTGGTGTAAAGCCGGGCCATGGGTTATCATATATTGTTAAAATGCCACCATCCAAAAAAGTTTGTATTTCGTATGCCTCCTGTGCAGGAATATAAATATCATCTCCCTGTATTTTGAAATCAATGCCAAGTTGTTGAAATTTTTCAGGTATTAAACCCAAGTGTTCTACGCCGACGTTTTTGATGGTTATTTCACTTTGTGTCATGGCAGCTAAACCAATAAAACTACCAATTTCAATCATGTCCGGTAACATGCGGTGGGTGGTTCCACCTAATTTTGCAACGCCTTCAATCACCAATAAGTTACTTCCAATGCCACTGATTTTTGCGCCCATTCTATTAAGCATCTTACATAGCTGTTGCAAGTAGGGTTCACATGCAGCATTGTAAATGGTAGTGGTACCTTCTGCTAAAACGGCTGCCATGGTAATATTAGCAGTGCCTGTTACAGAAGGCTCATCCAATAACATATAAGTACCCATTAGCTGGGGAGATGATAATTTGAAGCAACCTAATATATCGTCATATTCATATTTAGCGCCTAATTTTTCAAAACCGATGATATGGGTATCTAATCTTCTCCTGCCAATCTTATCTCCACCTGGTTTAGGTATATAGGCTCTTTTAAATCTGGCTAGCATGGGTCCTGCAAATAGGATACTGCCACGAAGCCTACCGCCCTTTTTTCTAAAATCTTCTGAAGCAAGATAATCTACATCAATATTATCCGCTTGAAATGTACAGGCATCGCTTGAGGTTCGAGTTACTTTTACACCAATATCTGCCAACAACTCAATTAAAAGATTTACATCCAATATGTCCGGAATATTGGAAATGCTGATGGGTTCTGCAGTTAATAAAACAGCGGATAATATTTGGAGCGCTTCATTCTTGGCCCCTTGTGGTGTGATCTCACCTTGTAATTTTTTTCCACCAATTACTTCAAATGAACTCATAAGGGATAATTGAAAATTTTTCTTAGGCAATGCCTTAACGAATATAGTTTATTGATGTACTTATTGATTGATTTACGTTAAAGAAATGAACAAATAAAAAAGCATCGGAATTTTCCGATGCTTGTATAGGTTTTGGTATTCGAAAATTAATCAATAAACTCCTTAAAACCTTTTCTTAAACTGGCCACCCCTGCCTTCTGGTCTTCCTCCGGAATTTCGGTTATTACCGGAATTGTTACTATTGCCATTTCCATTATTATCGCGATTTCTTCCGCCACTGTTTCCGGTATTACGATTATTATCTCTTTGCGGATTTCCACTATTACCACGTCCACCACCACCACCACTTCTGCTACCAAAATTTTGTTGCCAACGACCACCACCACTACTACTACTTCGTGGATATTCTTCCCGTTCAAAATTCTGGTTACGGTGTTTAATATAAGGAGTGTTGGTAAACTCAAGTTGCCCACCGGTAATACTGTTCAATTCTGTGCGAATAGAATCATCATGAACCAATTCTTTGTGCCAGTTACTATAGGCCAGCTTCATATAATAAGCTATGGCATGTGCAAAGCCGGCTTTCTTTTCAGGATCTTCTTCTTTCAAAGCCTTGTCAATAACCACTTCCAGGTTCTTACCCAAGTGCGCATATTTAGGATGTCGCTTGGGATAAGGCAAAGGATCCGGTTTCATTTTATAAGTCTCTTTCTGGGGAATGGGATAAGGACTATCTACATCTAATTTAAAATCACTGATAAAAAAGAGATGATCCCATAACTTATGACGGAAGTCTTCTACATTTTTTAAATGCGGATTCACAACACCCATCAATTCTATCACACATTGTGCCTGTTGTTGGCGTTTTTCTTTGTCCTCAATAGTCAAAATATACTCCACCATTTTTTGAACGTGGCGTCCATATTCTTTCATGCCAAGGTAATTTCTCTCTGTATTGTATTCCATAAAATTGTTCATCGCTGGAACAAATGTAAGTAATAAGCGCAGATTTGTATGATTTAGGACTATGATTGATAAGATGAAAGCCTTTTTAGATTGACTTTTGGCAATAAGCTAACAGATTAAAAGCACAAAAATCATTCAAATCTTACTATTCATCATATCTCATCTGAGATTATCTTTGCCCCATGAAACAGATTCTGGAACAGATTAATGACTACAAGCAAGAAATTGGTGTTTTTGAAGCCACCACTCCCAATGCAGTAGAGGAATTCCGTATCAAGTGGCTAGGTACCAAGGGATTAGTAAAAGTCATTATGGGTGAAATGCGCAATGTTCCAAACGAAAACAAAAAAGCTTTCGGTCAAATCTTGAACGATTTTAAACTGTTTGTGGAAGAGAAGTATGAAAGTTTAAAAGATATTAACTCCCAACTTCCAACTCCAGACTCCCAACTCTATGATTGGAGTCTTCCTGGAGATAAGATTCCTGTTGGTACCCGGCACCCTTTAAGTATTGTTCGTAACCAGATTGTTTCTATTTTTAAGCGTTTGGGCTTTGTAGTTGCTGAAGGCCCGGAGATTGAAGATGACTGGCACAATTTCGGAGCTATGAATTTACCCGAAGACCATCCGGCAAGAGATATGCAGGATACATTTTATATCAACCAAAACCCTTCTTGGCTTTTACGAACACATACCAGCAGCGTGCAGGCAAGGGTGATGGAAACACAAAAACCACCTATTCGTGTGATTTGTCCTGGACGTGTTTACCGTAATGAAACCATTAGTGCAAGGGCTCATTGTTTCTTTCATCAGGTGGAAGGACTGTATATTGATGAAAATGTGAGTTTTGCCGATTTGAAACAAACACTCTACTTTTTTGTAAAAGAGATGTTTGGTGAAAATGTAAAAATTCGCTTCAGGCCCAGTTATTTTCCTTTCACTGAGCCCAGTGCAGAAATGGATATTAGTTGTCTCATTTGTAAAGGGGAGGGTTGTAATATTTGTAAACATACCGGTTGGGTAGAAATATTAGGTAGTGGTATGGTGCATCCGAATGTGTTGGATAATTTCGATATTGATTCGAATAAATATACCGGTTTTGCTTTTGGTATGGGAGTGGAACGAATAACCCAATTAAAATACCAAGTAAATGATCTTCGTTTATATTCACAAAACGATGTACGCTTTCTAAAACAGTTTACTGGGGTTGTATAATCATTTCTTGTCTGTTAGAGGCAAGTTATTATTAGAATATTCCCAGTTTTCGGTCAAACTTCCTGTATCTTTCCCCCTTTCGAATTTTTTAACCACCATCTATGATTGCAATCCTTTTGTTTTTTTTCGGGCATTGGTTTTTGTCTTTATTTTTTCACTCATTCTTTCTTCACAGGTTTGCTTCTCATAAAATGTATTCTACCAGTAAAAATTGGGAAAGGATATTCTATGTTACAACCTGGCTGGTTCAGGGTTCTTCTTTTTTAGTTCCAAGGGCTTATGGGGTTATGCATCGTATGCACCATGAATACAGTGATACTGAGAACGATCCCCATTCTCCACACTTTTTTAAAGATATATACCAAATGATGTATAGCACTGTCTTTATTTTTCGTGGTTTTTTAACGGGCAAAAATTTACCCGATGCTAAATTTACAGAAGAATACCTGCC
>JAYTSC010000341.1:0-1571 GCA_043745885.1 Bacteroidota bacterium
GACCGGGAGAAGTTTATTTGTGTAGGACAGGAAATCAATGCCAATCATATTAGGGGTGTTAAAACAGGTTTTGTAACAGGTATTGCAATGCCTGTTCATATGGGCTCAAGTTCTCATGTTTGGGAAATAAAAATTTATAATGAAGATGAAAAGCTTGTATGCATTAGCAGACTAACAGTAGCTATTCTAAAAAAGAAATAAACTTCAACTTACAAATTGGGTCGTACTGCTATTTTAATTCTTCAATCATTAAATTTCTCCATTTAACCTTTATTCCACCTCCATCATGAATTTGGAGGGCAATAAATCCTTCTCCTTTTCCTATTTTTTCGTCTTTTATATAAATCATTTGGTGACCATTTAACCAGGTAGTTACTTCATCTCCAATTACTTGAATTTTCATTGTATTCCATTGCCCCATTTGCAGCCATTTTTCATCCTCAGCCTTAGGTTGAATTAACCAACCCCTTCCATAAGATTCATAAATACCGCCTGAATGATTGCCCGGAGGTGCCACTTCAACCTGCCAGCCACTTATTTTTGTGCCTTCAATAGATGACCTAAAAAAAACGCCACTATTTCCATTTGCCTCCTGTTGAAACGCTAATGTAAAAATGAAATTTTTGTACGACTTCTTTGTTGAAAGATAGCCGTATTGCTTGTCCGGACCACTTTCACAAATGAGTTCTCCATTGGCAACATACCATTTCTCGGTACCGTTATTTGTCCAGTTATTAATGTCTTTCCCATTAAATATGGAAACCATTTGTGCAGCTAAGTTTTGTTGAAAAAAAAGAATAATTAGAGAAGTAAATAGAAATTTCATAATCAATGGTTTTTAAGTAGGGTAATCGGAGTTAAAATTTGAGTTAAATTAATCTTATTTTAGGTTTGCTTTTGTAATTATTTCCACCACATTATCATAACTATTTAGTAAGCACTTTTTTAATTCTTGGTTTGTAACCCATTTAATATCCGTTATATCTTCTTCGGTTTGGGGTATTAGTATTTGATCACCATTGGCAACCATTGCATACCAATGGGTTTCTTTGACCACTTCTTCTGAAAGAAAAGCATCAAAATATTCGTGTGTACTAATATCGATTAATTTACCAAGAGTTACATTTCGCAGACCGGTTTCTTCCTTCACCTCTCGTAATGAGCATTGTTCAATTGATTCACCCGGATCTAATTTTCCTTTAGGCAAATCCCATTTGCCTCTTCTAAAGATCATTAATAATTCTCCTTTTTCATTTTGAACCAATCCACCCCCAGCAACTAGTATTTTTTTTTTCATTATTTACCAAATTTGATTACAAAATTCCAGATTCCCAAACTTGGTTCTCTTCTTGGGGTAATCAATTACAAAATAGTTTTACTTTCGCTTAATGACAAACGAGAAAGCCGTTGCCGAAAAACTACTACAGGTATCCGCAATTAAATTAAGTCCCGAAGCTCCCTTTACTTGGGCCAGTGGTTGGAAAAGCCCTATTTATTGCGATAATCGCAAAGTTTTATCTTTTCCATTTATTCGTGATTTTATTAAAAGTGAAATGTGTAATGTTGTTTTT
>JAYTSC010000342.1:0-3466 GCA_043745885.1 Bacteroidota bacterium
AAGAAGGAGAGGGAACTACATTTATTATTTCATTACTAACTAACACCAACTAATGAAACTGACTAAAAAGCTGGAAGCAGAAATTCTACAGGTATACAATGCATATTGGGATAGCTACCTGAAAGGTGATTTAAAAAGTATGGCTCGGTTGCTTGATGATAGTTACACACAGGTAGGAAGCGCAGAAACAGAAGTCTTCTTTAATAAAAAAGATGCTGTAAAGTTTTTACATGATACAATTGACCAGGTGTCGGGGAGATTAGAAATGAGAAATCGGAAGATAAAACCAGTATTTTCAGAGGCTGGTGTTTTGATAAATGAATTATGTAATGTATTTGTGCTGGCTAATAACGAATGGATTTTTTATTCAAAATTCAGGGCGTCTACTTTTATGGCAGAAAAGAACGGAGAGTGGAAAATAATACACCAGCATAGTTCATTCCCGGATACAAGAACTGAAGAGGGAGGGAATATTGCTATTGAAAAAATTTCAGCAGAAAATTTGCAACTTCGGGAAGCGGTAAAACGGAGAACGATAGAATTAGAAGAAAAAAACCAGGAGCTGAAAGTAGAGGCAGCATTGGAAAGGGTGCGTGCCAAAACAATGGCGATGCAGAACACCGAAGAGTTGAAAGGAGTAATTGCAGTGGTTCTTAAGCAAATGCAGGAACTCGGCATCAGTATGAAAGAACGTTCTGCGATCATAAATGTTTTTAATGAGGGGGTTAAAGATTTTAATCAATGGGTAGCATCGCCACAACATGATGCAACCATTTCTTTGTTTACTCCTTATTTTGATCATCCCATTCATAAGGATTTATGGAATGCCAGAGTAGATGAAACAACGTTTTATTCCCAATCATATACACTGAAAGATAAAAATACTTTTTTTCAATATCTTTTTGAACACACAGACCTGAAAGATACTCCGGAACAGGAAAAGGAATTGTTGCTGCAGTATAAATATTATGAATTAGCGGTTGCCTTTGGAAAAAATTCAGCCATTTCACTTGCAAATTTTTCTGAAAACCCGATTGCAGAGGATATTAAGAATATAATGAGAAGGCTTGCTAAAGTTTTTGAACAAACCTATACACGTTTCCTCGATCTACAAAAAGCAGAAGCACAGGCAAGGGAAGCGCAAATCCAATTAGCCATGGAGCGGGTACGGGCGAGAACCATGGCCATGCACTATAGCAAAGAGTTAATTGAAACGGCGAATGTAATGTTTCAGCAAATTGAGTTGTTGGGCATTCCAGCATGGACTTGTGGTTTTCATATTCTGGCAGATGATGAGGTATCTACTAACAGTTTTATGAGTAGTAAAGGAACAATAATGACTCCATTTAATTTGCCACTTAAAGGGGAAGAATCTTTTTTAGAATGGTATCAATGCCTACAAAGGAAAGATGACTACTTTAAACAGGAATTAAGTGGAAAAAAACTGGAAAATCATAATAATTATTTGAGATCTCTGCCGGCAATCAGAGATATTGTAAAAAAAGGCGAACAGGATGGAAGCCATTTACCCACTTTTCAAATCAATCATCTTTCTTTTTTTAAGTATGGTTTTCTTTTGTTCATTACATATAAGGAGATTCCTGATGCGGATGATATCTTCAAAAAATTTACTAAAGTATTCGAACAGGCATATACCCGCTTCCTTGATTTGCAAAAAGCAGAGGCCCAAACAAGAGAGGCAGAAATAGAACTCGCATTAGAAAGAGTAAGAGCCAGAACAATGGCTATGCATAGAAGTGATGAGCTTACAGATGCCGCAAAGGTGTTATTTGAGGAATTTAAAAAACTAACAACCGAATCTAAAGATGTTATTCTAGGTAGAGGGTTCATCATCGTAATGAATGAACTACAACAATGTGCTGAACTTTGGATAACTGATCGGCAAGGAAACGAGATTAATCAATTCTTCAAAATTCATTTTTCAGAATCTACACATGGAAAGCTTGTTTACCAAGCCTGGCTATCCAAACAGCCGCATTTAATAGTTGATCTTGAAGGTAAAGAATTACATGAATGGCTGGATTACCTGAGTAGTATAGATTTTCCTGTAGCACACGACGTAATTGGAAATAGAAGTGTAAATAATTTTATTTTTCATACAAAAGGATTTATTGGCATTACCTCTTCTATCCCTTTAGCTCAAGATAGTATTTTCATACTTGAACGATTTGCCAAAGTATTTGAGCAAACCTATACCCGTTTTCTCGATTTGCAAAAAGCAGAAGCACAGGCAAGAGAAGCGCAGATTGAAGCAGCACTTGAAAGAGTGAGAAGCAGAACGATGGCCATGCAACGTAGTGAAGAATTGAAAGAAGCATCCCAACTATTATTTCACCAAGTGCAGACTTTCGGAGTAGATCAATGGGCCTGTGGATATAATATCTGGGAAGCTGACTTACAAACATGCATGGCCTGGATGAGCAGGCAGGGTTCGTTGCAACCGCCTTTTAAGACGAGCTTTTCAGCCGACCCATGTTTTAAACGTTTCTATGAAGCGAAACAAAGAGGAGAAGTTTTTTACATGGAAGAAATGGGAGGGGATGAAATAAAAGCACATTACCAAAGGCTGCTATCACTTCCGGAATTTGAATCAGCTTCCCGTGATTTTTTTGATGAGTTTATCGCTCCCAAGTTTCAAATTTTTCATATTGTCCATTTTGAGCAGGGCTATCTCATGTTCATTACCTACGAACCCGTTCCACAACTCTGGGATATTTTCGAAAGGTTTAGTAAAGTATTCGAACAGACTTATACCCGATTCCTCGACCTGCAAAAAGCAGAAGCCCAAACTAGGGAAGCACAGATTGAAGCAGCATTGGAGAAAGTACGTTCACGCTCGCTGGCCATGCACAATAGTAAAGAAGTAAAAGAAGTGATTACGGTCGTTATGGTGCAGCTTACACTTTTGGGATTCCATGTTGATTTGGCAAATTTTAATTTCCGAACCACTACAAGAGATTGGAGTATGTGGCTGGCCACACCTGATTACTCTTATCCCGACATCATTCACCTGCCATATATCAAGCACCCTTTGTTTGATCACCCTATAGAAGCTGTAACAAAGGGATTGGATTTCATGAGTGATATTTTGAACCGAGAAGAGTCAAATACTGCCATGAAGCATTTTTACAACAACACCATCCTTAGAGATCATGACAATGCAGAAAGAAAAAAATATGTTGCGGAAAGCAAAGGGCTTGCACGGTCTATTGTGTTTTTGAAACACACCATTCTTACTATCAGCAATTTTCAGGCTATCCCCTATACCGAAGAACAAAATTCTATCGTGAGGAGATTTGCCAACGTCTTTGAACAAGCGTATGTCCGCTTCCTCGATCTGCAAAAAGCAGAAGCACAGGCAAGAGAGGCAAGGATTGAAGCAGGTCTTGAAAGAGTAAGATTTAAAGCCATGGCCATGCAATCGAGTGAAGACGTGGGTTCCGCT
>JAYTSC010000343.1:0-9048 GCA_043745885.1 Bacteroidota bacterium
GGCGGATATTTTATTTCTTGTAATGTAGATTCTGTTTTCGCAAATGCGAATTCGATTACGGGTTCCATTGGGGTATTTAGTATTGTACCCAATTTTCAACAGTTTTTTAAAAATAAACTGGGGATTACTTTTGACGGAGTAAAAACAGCCCCTTTTGCAGATATGGGTTCAGGCGACAGACCGCTGAATGAAACGGAAAAACGATTTTTCCAGGCAGGAACTGATTCGGTTTATTTTACTTTTAAAACTCGTGTTGCAGAAGGAAGAAAAAAGAGTCTTTCCTATGTCGATAGCATTGCTCAGGGAAGAGTTTGGACAGGTTCTAGGGCTCTTGGCGTTGGGTTGGTAGATAAAATAGGAACGATGCAAGATGCACTTGATTGTGCAGCAAGATTGGCTAATTTGAAAGAGTATACCCTAAAAGAATATCCGGAAAAGAAAAGTCTATTGGACCAAATTATTTATGGGTATAAAAAATCAATAAAAAAAGATCTCTTGAAAGATGAAATTGGTATCGAACAAATGCATTTATTCGAGGAAATAAAACAAGTAAAACAAATGATGGGCGTTCCGCAAGCAAGAATTCCATATTCAATAAATATTAATTAAAACTGCGGCTTGTAAAAAGTCTTTCATCAAAATAAAAATTTTCGGTGTGTAAAAGTTTTATCCTTTTACAATCCGGATGCGAGGTGTTGATTAAATAGTTTTGTTCTTTGTGTACAATGGCAGAAGGGCAACCACATAATAATGATTTTTGGGATAATAATATTTCCTTTCCCAGCCATTGTGTATAGTCAATATCATGATACCATTCCTTTTTAAGATTTTCTAAGGTTATTTCATGACGCGATAGATGGTTAGGGATTTCTATTTCCATTAATTGAATCATTTGTAAGTCATCAAGAGAATAAGCATTTGCTAATATCTCTAATAATGCCAATGAGATACTTGCACTTGTATACAAAACAGCTATACCGGGTGGATTCCATCTGCCACCATTTAGTTTGGCACCAATGCCCGAAAGTTCTCGGGCATATTTTTTGTGGCAAAATCGATAGACAATCATGTATATACACCGTATTGAATCCTGCTGATCTGGTCAACCACTTCTTGAATGCCTCTTTCTGAATATAAAGATTCAAAATTTATCCGATGACCAAGAACTACTTTATCCTTTTTTAACCATTGGTAAAAAGAATGGCTATTATGGAAGGTTTCCAGTCCTAATTTAATCATTTCCTGAAGAAGAAAGATACGGTCAGTATAAATTCCTTCAAACGAAGAATTGTTTTTTGCGTACCGCTGTAAAGTTCTTTCTGATAAATGTAACATGTTTGACCACTCAACTTGTGTAAACGGAACACTATCCATTATTTTTTTCAGTTTCTTAAATGAATAGTCTACAATAGTAGTAGTCTTTTTCAAAGATACATAGGGCACCAGCGGTTCTTCAACTTTTGGTGGAGTAGCTTTGCCTTGTTTTGGATTTTTTGCCATATACGCCAATTGTCTTACAAATATACGACATTTGTCTTTAATTTTCATTTATTTCTATTTAGCCCCATTAGGGACTTTTTCGGCTTTCAAAAATAATAAGATAGATTTGTTTTCAAAATCAACCGAATATGAAGGGTGAATACAGCCAATTCAAGGCCATGTTAGCAATAACGAAGGGTAGTTTACGGGCCATATCACGAAGCCCCTCTGCGGTGCTTTTTAGTATTGCTTTCCCATTAATTTTTATTCTGATATTTGGTTTTATCGGGGGTGGTAGTCGTGTTTCATTAAATGTTGCAATTGATAAACATTCAGATACCACCAATCCGTTATACAAAGCAATGAAGGGGGTAGCAGGCCTAAATATTATTGATAAGTCTGACATAGAGTTAAAAGAAGATCTGGAGAAAGGCAGAATGACAGCCATCATTTCTATTCAAAAATCTGGCCTGACCAATCCTCCATATACCATAAGTTTAGTAAGTTCTGAAGCTGTCAATCCTCAGAACATTCAAGTCCTACAATCAATACTGAATGCAGTGATTTCAGGAATTAATCAGCGTCAATTCCCCAATGCCCTAACAATTGCCCTAACAAATAATTCAGTTAAAAAAATACCAGGGAGGATTTACAGGACAATAGATTTTATTTTACCGGGACAATTGGGTTTTTCGTTGTTAAGTTCAGGTGTTTTCGGTGTTGCATTTCTCTTTTTTAACCTTAGACAACAATTGGTTTTAAAAAGGTTTTATGCCACACCAATCAAGCGTTCATATATTGTATTGGGTGAGGCATTCAGTAGGGTTATTTTTCAAATGTTAACAGCTATCATTATAATAGGGGTTGGACATTTTGTTTTCAAATTTACTTTGGTAAATGGGATCTCTACTTTTTTCTCAATTATGCTTTTGAGTTTTATTGCACTAATCCTTTTCATGGGGTTTGGATTTATAGTTAGTGGTGTAGCAAAAAATGAAAGTTCGATACCTCCCTTTGCCAATTTGATTACCCTACCTCAATTTTTATTATCGGGAACTTTCTTTTCTATTGAAGCTTTTCCAAGCTGGTTACAACCTATTTGTAATGCCTTGCCACTCACTCATTTTAACAATGCTATGCGTAGTATTTCATTTGAAGGGGCTACTTTGGCCAGTAACTGGAAAGAACTGGGTATTATTGGTATTTGGATTGTAGTGGTGTATGCAGTTGCTTTTAAAACCTTTAAATGGGAATAATGTATGAATTTTATTAAACTTGCTTTTTTAAGTATTGCGATTCTGTTTATCATTATTTCTTCTATGGGTATACTGCTTCCTTCAACAGTATTGGTTTCTAGAGCTGTAAATGTGAATGCAACTAAAGACGCTGTTTTAAGGTATGTAAACTCAATAAAACAATGGAGTAACTGGATGGATGGAATGCAACAAGAATCCGTCAAAATTTCTTCATCCACTTATGCTGATTTAGCCGGTACAAAAGTGGTCATAAACTTTATTTCTGATTCGTTGATTATTGCTACTTGGACTACCAAGAAAGGAAATTCACAAATAAGCTCTATGAGAATCATTGGTGATTCCTTACAGAAAATAACAGTTGTTCAATGGCAATTTGAGCAAAAGTTGAAATGGTATCCTTGGGAAAGATTAGGCTCAATGATGAACGATAAAATAATAGGTAGCATGATGGAAAAAAACTTGAATAACCTTAAGCTACTTATTGAAAAATAAATAAAATAATGCGATAAGTGTTGATTTTTCTTCTGTAGTTTCAAATACACTTAGTCTGACTTAAGAAAATGAAGGTTTCTTTTCATACCATCATATTTTGTTCGTTGTAAAGGAGATTCTTTAAAAATCTTATTGAAACCATCTTCACTAATTTCTTCCCACTCTTTTGTAGATAAATTTAAGATTTCAGGAATGGGTGTGAATTGAATCTCATTGTTTGAAGTGCTGAATCGATTCCATGGACAAACATCCTGACAGGTATCACATCCAAATATCCAGTTATCAAATTTACCTTTCATTTCATTAGGAATAAGTGCCTCTTTTAATTCAATAGTAAAATAGCTGATGCATTTACTTCCATCTATTATTTTATTTTCATGAATTGCTTCGGTAGGGCATGCATCGATACATTTTCTACATGTACCACAATAATCTTTTGCATAAGTATCGTCATAACTAAGTTCAATATCAACCACTAATGTGGCAATAAAATAAAAGGATCCCGATTTTTTTGTAATTAAATTTCCATTTTTCCCAATCCATCCCAAACCACTTTTTACTGCCCAGCTTCTTTCCAATATGGGAGCTGAATCTACAAATCCACGTCCATGTATTTCTCCGATCTTTTTATTGAGTATTGAAAGAAATATTTTCAGTTTTGATCTGATTACCTCGTGATAATCCTTTCCATAAGCATATTTGGAAATTCGGGGCGAATCAATAGCTTGTTCTTTCTCTGGAAAATAATTCTGTAATAAGGTAATAACTGATTTAGCACCGGGAACCAATTTTCGTGGATCGATTCGTAGCTCAAAATGGTTTTCTATGTATTGCATATTGCCATGCATCCCTTTTCGTAGCCAGGTTTCCAACCGTTTGGCATCATCAGTTAACTTTTCTGCCTTGGCTAGTCCACAATATAAAAATCCCAGTTGCTGGGCTGTTTGTTTAATAAGTAGGCTGTTTTTCTTTTGGTCTTTCAATCGAAATTATATTATTTACAAGTAGATTTCAATTGGTCATCAATGCTCGTTTTCATCGACAGGTATAATTCCCTTTTTTCTTCACCTAATAAACCTTTTGTAAAAAATATGCAGGCATACTCTCTGCAATTGTCTATCATGGGCCATGTTCCAAATAAACCCGGACTAGCAACCACAGTACCAATTCCTTTATCATCAGTTTCAATAATCCATTCACCAAATCCGTAATTATATCCTTCGGCAGCCTTAGGTGCATATTTGATCATACTGGGAGTGGTACGAGTCGTCTGCATCTCAGTTATTGACTTCTCTGTTAGGATTCTTTTTCCTTTGTACATTCCTTTGTTTAGTAACATAGACAAAAAGTTGATATAGTCTCCCGCAGTAGAAATAGCACCACCTGACGGGTTAACAGCATTGAAACTGGAAAAATTTGTACTTCGCATTTCTAAAGGCCTAGTAATATACTCTTGCATAAGTTGTTCGAAGCTTCTTTTTGTCATTACTTCCAATACTCTACCTGCTATATTCAAACCAATATTACTATACCTAAACTCAATACCGGGATTTGATATAATCTCTTTCTTAGTAGCAAAATCATTCACTTCTTCTTCAAGTTTCGTATATTTTTTCCCGGCAAATAGTGTAATTAATCTTATGGGCTCTGATTCAATACCTGTTAGATGGGAAAGACAATCTCTGATGGTTATATACCCTTTTGAATACTTGAGGAAAATAGGTAGAAATTTACTCACTTTGTCATTTAGTGAAAGCTTACCCTGATCAACAAAGTTCATGATAAGTGCAGCTGTAAGCCATTTACTACAACTAGCAATAGGAGCTTGGGTTTTACTATTGAATTCTCCTAAATATTTTTGATATATGATTTTTCCATCTTTATATATTAATGCCACAGCATTGCCTCCAAGTTCTTTTTTTGCACTTTCCAATTTTCGATCAAGTTCAGAAAAATTTGGCTGCCCCTTGCTCAACTGAAAAAATAGCAGTAAAATCAAAACCACACTGACTTTACCGCAGATATTTATCTTTTGTTCAGACATAATTACCGAAATTTATGGTTGGATAGTAGTTTGTAATCAACATTTAAAGTTATTTGAAAATTGGTAGCTGGCAATGAAAAAAGGGTGGATTGTTCTAGTAAATTTATTTTGACTAATTATTCTCCTTGAAAAGATGTAATTAATCTTACCAATGTTGCTTGAGGATGATTTAAATTATAAATCATTAACGAATTGCCAAAATTTATATCAGCATTCATTTAAATAATAAAACTTCTCATATGAACTTGAATAACTACACAATAAAAGCGCAGGAGTCCATTCAAAAGGCACAACAATTAGCGTTTACAATGGGTAATCCCAATATAGAAACTAACCATCTTTTAAAGGCATTGATTGAAGATAAGGACAGTCCTATCGAATTTTTTCTAAAACGAAACAATGTCAATGTCCCTTTCACTGAAGCAAAGCTAGATGAGAGTATTGCCAAATTGCCAAAAAATCAATCGGTTGAGCCTGCTCAAAATGTAAGTCGTGACCTGAATACTGTTTTCCTCAAAGCCAATAATACTTTAAAGCAATTCAAGGATGAGTTTATCAGTACGGAGCATTTATTACTCGCTTTACTTCAAATAAACGATGATACTGCAAAAATATTGAAATCTTCTGGTTTAACTGAGAGCGGTTTAATTACAGCTATCAAAGATTTAAGGAAAGGCGAAACCATTCAATCGCAAACCCAGGAAACGCAACTTAACATGTTGAATAAGTTTGCCAAAAACCTGAATGAAATGGCCAGGCATGGCAAATTAGATCCAGTTATTGGCCGCGATGAAGAAATTCGAAGAACACTCCATATTTTAACTAGAAGAACCAAAAACAATCCAATATTGGTTGGAGAACCCGGAGTAGGTAAAACGGCCATAGTTGAAGGCTTGGCTATGCGAATCATCAATGGAGATGTACCTGATAATCTAAAGTCTAAAACAATTTTCGCGTTGGATATGGGGCAATTAATTGCGGGAGCCAAGTACAAAGGAGAGTTTGAGGAACGATTAAAAGGAGTTGTGAAAGAAGTTGCAACAAGTGATGGTGAGATCATTTTATTTATTGATGAGATTCACACCCTGATTGGTGCAGGTGGGGGAGAAGGTGCAATGGATGCTGCCAATATTTTGAAACCTGCATTAGCAAGAGGCGAATTGCGTGCAATTGGGGCAACCACTTTAAATGAATATCAAAAATACTTTGAAAAAGACAAGGCACTTGAAAGGAGGTTTCAAAAAGTGATAATTGCTGAGCCTAACATCGAAGATGCCATTTCAATTTTACGGGGTTTAAAAGACAGATATGAAACGCACCACCATGTTAGAATAAAAGATGAAGCCATTATTGCGGCTGTTGAATTGTCCAGTAGATATATGACTGATCGTTTTTTACCTGATAAAGCGATTGATCTGATTGATGAAAGTGCTGCAAAGCTTCGTCTGGAAATGAATTCAATGCCCGAAGAATTGGATAAATTAGAAAGGCAAATTCGACAACTGGAAATAGAAAGGGAAGCCATCAAACGTGAAAATGACGAGTCGAAATTGAAAGAGTTGAATATTGAAATCAGTAATTTGGTGGTTGAACGGGATACTTTAAAGTCGAAATGGAAACAGGAAAAAGATTTGGTTGAAAAAGTGCAAAATGGAAAAGCGGTTATCGAAGACTTAAAACAACAAGCAGACCAAGCTGAACGAAATGGTGAGTATGGAAAAGTTGCAGAGATAAGATATGGTAAAATAAAAGAACAGGAATCTTTAATTGCTGAAATTACTTCACAAATCAACAATTCTACAGACAAACGGCTTTTGAAAGAAGAAGTTGATGCGGAAGATATTGCTGCAAATGTTGCAAAAGCAACCGGCATTCCGGTTACCAAAATGTTGCAGAGTGACAGGGATAAATTATTGCACCTTGAAGATGAATTACATAATCGAATAGTTGGTCAAGAAGAAGCCATCACAGCTGTTGCCGATGCTATCCGTAGAAGTCGTGCAGGTTTACAAGACCCCAAAAAACCGATTGGTTCTTTCATTTTTCTGGGTACAACGGGTGTGGGAAAAACAGAGCTTGCCAAAGCATTGGCTGAGTATCTGTTCGATGATGAATCCATGATGACTCGTATTGACATGAGTGAATACCAGGAAAAACATACTGTTTCAAGATTGGTGGGTGCACCTCCCGGTTATGTGGGTTATGATGAAGGCGGACAACTAACAGAGGCGGTAAGACGCAAACCGTATAGTGTGGTATTATTGGATGAAATTGAAAAAGCCCATCCTGATGTTTGGAATATTTTATTACAAGTTTTAGATGATGGTCGGCTTACTGACAATAAGGGCAGGGTGGTGAATTTTAAAAATACAATCATCATAATGACTAGCAATATAGGAAGTTACCTCATTCAAGATGCTTTTGAAAAAGTTACAGAAGAAAATGTAGAAGAAGTTACAGAATCAGCTAAAGACGAAGTGATGAACTTGTTGCGAAAAACAATTCGACCGGAATTCCTCAATCGTGTTGATGAGATTATTATGTTTAGTCCTTTGATGAAAAAACAAATCATGGGCATTGTAAAAATACAATTAGAGGGGCTGAAAAAATTAGTTAATACAAATGGAATTACTTTGCATTATAGTGAGTATTTGCTCAACTTTTTAGCTGAACAAGGCTATGATCCACAATTTGGTGCAAGGCCTTTAAAAAGACTCATACAAAAGCAAATTATTAATGCTTTAAGTAAAAGAATACTTGCCGGCGACATTGATAAATCAAAAAACGTATTGGTAGATGTTTTTGATGGGGTAGTTATTTTTAGAAATGAAGAAGAAAAGGTGAAGGCAGAAGCTAAAAGTTGATAGTTTACATCAAGTGTTGAATGACACCTAAATTTTTTGTCATTGTATTATTGTGAATTTAGCCGCAGATTTATATTGATTGAATTATTATTAATCTGGGAATCAGCGGGTAAAATAATGAATTGTCTCCTTGAGGAAAGGCTTATTAATTTCAAATTGAATATGAAAGGATGTCTTTTTAATTTTTTTAGGTAGTTTAATTTGAAAATCACTTTTTAATATGGTCAAATTCACGGCTATTATTCACCAGTTTAACGAAAAGGGAGAAAAAACGGGTTGGACATATATTGAAGTACCCGTTGATATTGCACAAAAATTGATTGTAGAAAATAAAAAATCATTTCGAGTAAAAGGGAAATTGGATAAGTATTCAATTTCAGGAATTGCCTTATTGCCAATGGGAGGGGGTAAATTTATTATGCCTTTAAATGCTGCAATGCGAAAAGGTACCCATAAAAAGCGAGGGGGAACCTTAGAAGTACAAATATCCGTAGATACAAATCCTTTACAAGCTCCTGATGGATTTTATGAATGTTTGCTTGATGAACCTAAAGCGCTTACTTTTTTTAATCAGCTAAAAGAGTCGCACAGAAATTACTTCATTAAATGGATGGGAAGTGTAAAAAGTGAAGCAGCTGTTGCTAAACGTATGGCCAAAGTTATTAATTCCCTTGCAAAAGAGCAGGATTTTGTAACAATGATTAGAAGTCTAAAGATTGAAAAGAATTCGAGATAATAGTAGTAGACATTTAATAACCCACAGATTTGTATTTTTTGTGTAAAAAACACTGATCTGTGGGCTTAAAAGCGATTATAACTCAGAAAACTCAGTTGGATTTAATAAGATCTGTTCATTTTTTGAAACTGTATTTAAATATTCAGGCACCACTTTCAATTTGTTCCATTCAGGATC
>JAYTSC010000344.1:0-6938 GCA_043745885.1 Bacteroidota bacterium
CTCTCCCATTCCTCATATTTTATACTGTGATTTATGATACTGGTGTAATTTCCGTTTCTAATAGGAAATTGCACATGAGAAAACATAGTTTCTGCCTAATGATGCTTACCTGCATATTCGTTAATGCCCAAACCCAACAGACTTGGACTGAAGATCTGATCATCACCCCTGAAAAAACAAATTTCGAAAAAACATCTACGCATGCCGATGTAATGAGTTTTCTGAATGCAATCAAAGCTAAAAGTCCCCTTATACAGGTTACCAGCATTGGAAAGAGTACTTTGGGAAAAGAGATTCCGTTGGTCATTCTATCCAATCCATCCGTAAGTACACCCGAACAAGCAAGGGCTTTGGGTAAACCGGTTATCTATATACAAGGAAATATTCATGCAGGAGAAGTGGAAGGAAAAGAAGTAGCAATGATGTTAATGCGCGATATTCTTCTGGGAAATAAATCCCATTTATTAGATAACCTGGTCATTTTATTTGTTCCCATCTATAATACAGATGGAAATGATAAAATGGCAAAAGGTTTACGACCATCCCAAGAAAATAGTCCATTGGAAACGGGCGAACGTGAAAACGGCCAGGGCCTGGATTTAAACCGTGATGCCATTAAAATGGAAACACCTGAAACATTAGGACTTATTCAAAATGTAGTTACAGCATGGGACCCGCAGATGAGTGTTGATTTGCATACAACGAATGGTACCTGGCATGCTTATTCACTAACCTGGGCGCCCAGTTATCTATCTGCAGGTGAACCCGGAACCTTTCATTTTACCAATGATATCATGTTACCCGCAATAACCAAGAAAGTAAAAGATACTTATGGTTTGTTCATAGGTCCTTATGGAGACTTTAGTACAAGAGAAGGATGGCCATTGAAAAATTTCTATACCTATAATCACCATCCCCGTTATGTGATTAATCAATTGGGACTAAGGAATCGAATGGCTATTTTGAGTGAGGCATTTGCACATGAACGATTCTATCAACGCATCTACAGTACCTATACTTTTGTGTATGAAATTTTAGATTATTGCAATAAACACGCAAAGGAAATTGTAAAAATAAATCAGAATGCAGAGATAGACGCTATAAAAAATGTGATGGATAATGCAGGGAAAGTTAAAAAAGGTGTTCGATATAAAATGGTGCCTAGCGCTAATAAACTAAATGGCTTCAGAACCTATGATTACACCCCATTTACAAAAGCCGATGGCAAAACTAGTTTGGTTAAAAATGGCAAAATTGTTACCTATGATAATGTAACATATTTCGGAGATTTCATTGATACGGTTCAAAGTATTTTACCACGAGGATATATCATTCCCGCGGCACTGTCCTCTATTGCGGAGCATTTAAAAAAACAAGGAGTGAAAGTAGAGATGATTGAAAAAGATGAAAAATTAATTGGGGAATTGTTTATGATTGAAAAACTGGACAGGCCCACCAGAAAATTTGAAGGGCATGCCATGGCTTCTGCCGAAGGTAAATTTGAGCCGGCTAGCAAAACAGTTTCGAAGGGTGATTTTAAAGTGGATATGGCTCAGCCATTAGCCAACTTAATCTTTTATATGCTGGAACCACAATCTGTTGATGGTTTACTTACCTGGAACTTTTTTGATGCTTACTTAGATGCCAATGGGGTAAACACCAAGCCTGTGGAGTATCCGGTGTTTAAATATTTTTCTTGGCCGGGAAATAATAATACTAAGAAATTGAAAAAGTAAGTGCCACTTGAGAATTGTTGATTCAGGGGTTCAATAAGAGTGGATAAGAGAGAAAGAGATTAAGCGTGATACCTCTTTTGTCTCTTTCACTCTTATCCACTCTTATTGAACCCATTTCTCACTTCTGATTAACATCTCTAAATCGTACCTTGCAGTTATGTCGAAAACAAAGATTGTCAAAAACAAACAACCTATTATACTTATTACTAATGATGATAGTGTAACAGCACCGGGTATTCGAGCCCTGGTAGAAGCGGTTAAAGGACTGGGGAAAGTGATTGTAGTAGCCCCCGATCAACCACAAAGCGGTATGGGACATGCCATCACCATTGGCCACCCATTACGTTTACAAAAAGTGAATGTATTTGAAGGTGTAGAAGCTTATGCTTGTAGCGGAACACCCGTTGATTGTGTTAAACTGGCTGTAGATAAAGTGATTCACAACAAACCGGATATCTGTATTAGTGGAATTAACCATGGGGCCAATCATTCTATAAATGTTATTTATTCAGGAACGATGTCTGCCGCGCTAGAAGCCTCTATTGAAAATATTCCGAGCATTGGATTTAGTTTGTTGGATTTGAGTATTGAAGCTGATTTTACCGCTGCAAAAAAATATGCCAGAATGTTGGTGGAGCATGTGCTTAAAAATAAATTAAAAGACAAACATCTTTGTCTGAACGTAAACATTCCCAAAGGTGATGAAAAAATAATAAAGGGAGTAAAAATTTGCCGTCAGGCGTATGCTAAATACGAAGAAGAGTTTGATGAAAGAAAAGATCCACATGGAAGACGCTACTATTGGCTTACCGGAGAATTTTTAAATTTTGATAAAGGAAAAGACACAGATGTTTGGGCACTGAAAAATAATTATGTAAGTGTGGTTCCCGTTCAGTTTGATTTAACTAACCATGAATTAAAAAAGAAATTAACAACCAACTGGAAATTCTAATGTTTAAAAAAGATAATCTAAAAATCGGGATGGTGATAGGTATATTGGCGCCATTTTTGGGCTTTTTCATGTATTACTTACTACGATTTAGGCTTTTTACAGTTAAAGAGTTTTTTCAGGTATTGATGATGCAAAAATCTTTACTATCGGGTATCATTAGTTTAGCATTGATTGTGAATGTGATTGTTTTCACATTGTTTTTAAATAAAAGGCAAGATAAAACCGCAACGGGAATTTTTATTATTACCTGTGTGTATGCATTGGTTGCGTTAGGATTTAAGTGGTTGACCTAAACTTTTTTTAACTGCGCCTTTGCGCCCTTGCGAGAAAAATTTGCACGCAAAGCCGCTAAGGCGCAGTTTTATTTTGCCTTTCCGGTGACTCCTCTATTCAATTGTAGTTCGAGAGAATATTTATATCGTTTTAGGGCTTGTGCTATTGATTCAGCGGTTTTTTGCTGGCCGAAGTCACTGGTTATAAAATCTTCCTCATCTGCATCGGATAAAAAACCTACTTCAATTAATATGGCTGGCATGGCAACCGCTTGTAATACCCAAATACCTTTTTCATCTCTTTGTTTTGCTCCACGACTCACTCGGCCCGATTTAATAAATTCTTCTTCAACGGTTTCTGCTAATTTTCTACTCTTTTCTGCATAAGCCTGTGTTCGCATTGAGTTAATCATCTTCATAGCCGGGTTATCAGAGGTATTGATGGTTAACAATGCCGTATCCGTAAAATTATTTTCAAATAAAGCTTCTTCTTTATCCTTTGTTTTACCTACTCCCCAAATATAGGTTTCAGTTCCAATGGCTGGGTTGGGGGTTGTCCAAGTGTGGTAAATGGGTACTTTTTTCGTTGTTTTTTTTCCTTTTTTCTTTACTGTTCTGGTGGTATATCCTATAATTTCTTTGTGGTGTAGAGGAGAAACATCGTTACAATGAATGGAAATAAAAAGGTCTCCTTTGGCTGCATTTGCTTTATTGGCTTTTGTAATGGGACTATGAAAAACATCGGTTGTTCTGGTCATGTACACTTCTACGTCAGGCATTTGCTCATTGATAACTGTCTGTAACTTTAAAGCAATGGCCAATGCAACATCCTTTTCTTCCATTCGTTTACCTGAGGCCCCATAAAACTTACCGGCTGCTCCGGGGCTTCCACCATGCCCAGCATCAATCACCACTCTTTTGAGGGGTTGTTTGGGGTTTTGCCCTTTATCGTTTTGCTCATTTGCCTTCAAGAATCCCAAGCAGAGAAATAAAAAAATAGAAAGGGTAATTCTTTTACACATCATACTTACCGGATAAAGGAAGGGTTATCCGATGTTAACGAGTAATTGGTATGTTTTAGTATAGTTGACTAGCAGAAATTGTGGTACAATTCTCAAATGAAAGTGAAATAGAACAATTTTTCATTCAAAAAGGTATAAGAAGCAAATAAATAAAAACTCTATTCTTCAGTAATAACGAAAGTGATTGTTTTAAAATGTATTGAAGTAACCGGCCTTCCATTTTGGAATGCCGGTTTCCATTTTGGCATCATTGTAAAAACACGGAGTGATTCTTCTTTTGTTCCAAAACCCGGATCATTTAATGATTTCACTTTACTAATTGTACCCGTTTTATCAACAATAAAAGTTAAACTATCCAAATACTTACCCGGAGCTGCTCCTTTTTCTACTGGCACATCACGATTTAAATTTTTCTGTAAGAATTTTAACCATGCTGCTTGTCCGCCCGGAAATTCTGCAGGTATTTGAACCTTAGTAAACACTTTATCATAGTTTTCTTCAACAATTGGCACAGGAACATTAGTAGCCAATTGCGTATTTTTTGACCTTAATTTAACTGATGGATCAGTTACAAGGAATCCAATGGATTGTTTTTGACGAAAAATAACCGGTTGACCATTTAGTGTTGCCGGTTTCCATTTGGGACCTTTTGCAATCATTCTGATTGCTTCGTCTTTGGTTCCATAACCCGGGTCGTTCATGGCTTCGATATCGCTAAGATTACCGAGTTTATCAATGATGAATGAAACAACCACTGTATATTTTCCAGGAGGGCCACCATTTGTTTTAACAATGTCTTTATTTAAATTTCTCTCAAGGTATTTGAGCCATGCTGCCTCCCCACCGGGAAATTCAGCCGGCATTTGTTTTTGGATAAATTCTAGCTTTTGTTGGTTAAAGGGCACTTCAGGAAATGGTGGTGGCGCTATGGGTAAAACACCATATTTATTTTCAGCTCTTTTTTTGCTCTCCGGATTGGTTAGGTCATAGGTTTCTTCTGTTCCATCTTTTAATTGAACTTTTAGTTTTGATGGGGAATGTATCCAATAAACATGTTTAACATCTGTATTTCGCTTCATAAAGGAATTGAATCCCTCAGAATTGTTTGTGGTTACTGATACCGGATTTTCATTTTGTTGAAGATAGCCTTGAACTGTTTTTATCGAGCTTATCGTTGGCATTTTTTCTAGTTTAACCCCTTCGACTCTTAAAAAAGCATCACTAGAATTGTCATTCCCACCAACAATAGTACCTGACACAGCTTTTAAGGGGGCGATAGGTTCTACTTTTTCGGTTTTGAATCCAATCACGTTTACCGCAGAAACAGAATTTACATTTGTTCCTTGTAAATATCCCTGAACCTTTACCATTTTTTTGGAATTGATCTCTACAACTCCATTCTTCCCTTCTTCGCCATACTTTTTTATTGCAGAATCGCCTTTCCACACATTTACAGAAGCGATTTCGTTTGGTGTTAGTGAATTCATATCTCCTTTTACCCCATCAACAATTATTAATGGTTGTTGTGATAATTTATTTCCGTTTTTATCTTTTAAATAAATAAGGGTATCGGGGTATTTTTTAGAGCCGGTTACAGTAACTATCTTACCACTACCATTCAACTTAACTTGGACTGATACGTTTTCTGACTGTGTAAAAGAAAGAGTGCCCTGTTTTTTACTATTTAAACTTTGATCATATGGGACTTCGATGATTTCGACTCCCTCTGATAAATTAGTAAGCTTTGTTGTAATTAATATAACCCCATTTTTCCCTTCATCGCCATAAAGTGCAATTGCAGAGTTATCTTTCAAAACATTTACAGACTGGATCATAGATGGGTCTATTGCATCTATAGATTGATTATCTGCTTTTTTGCCGTCAACAATGATTAATGGCTTGTTGGCATTGTTGTTAGTAGACATGGGTATTACTAGAACCCCTGTTTTATCTTTTATGATAACCGTGTCAGAAATAGGAGCGCCTATTTTTGAATTCACCAGTTGATCCTCTTTCAAAAACTCTCCTTGGCGATTCAAATACAAGTTGACCTTTTCTACTGAGTTAGCCAGTTTTTGCTGATCAACAACAGTTGCCATTAGAGATGTAACAGATAAAGTTGTATTACTTTCTTTATTTCTAAATGCGAACAAAACAATCACCATGGCTAATAAGGGCAATACCACTAAACGTCTAACATAACTATACTTGGGATTTTTATTTTGGGTTAACATTTCTAATCGCCTTTTAATGGGTGAAAAAAAGAAAGGATGGGTTAGTGCAAATTGTTGTTTGGGATACACTGTAGTGAGTAACATTTGTGCAAGCGAAGCGGTATCTCCATTATTTACAGCTTTCTTATCGGCAATAAATTCATGAATCATATCCATCTCTTTTCTCAAAAGCCAGAAAAAAGGATTGAACCAGCCCATTATTAATACAAGTTGAATAAATACTTTATCATAGGAATGTTTTTGCTGTACATGGGTAAGCTCATGCTGTAAGATTTGTTTGCCTGCCGCAGTTTTTATATCAATTTCTTCATTCCAAAAAATATAACAAAAGAAAGAAAATGGGGTACCCTTTGCTTGGGTCATGATTAGGTAAACATCGCCCACATTTTTACAAGCATTCATTTGAAGTAACCGATATATTCGGAACAGTGCCCTAATCATTCCCAATAAAAGTATGCAAGCAAAAGCTATATATAAACCACTCACCAAGAGTTCTACATTCCATTGAAAGCCTTTACGAATCAGGGATTCTTCCATTTGGGTATTATTATCTGCCACTAAAGATAAAAACTGAAACATTTGAAGATCATCAGACACGGGGGTGCGGCCCCATTTTATTTTTATCAAGGGTACCATCCATGAAAATAGCGCAATGGCCAATAAATAAAAACGGTTGTACTGGTGAAAACGTTTGTTTCGTAATACCAGCCAGTAATACCCCA
>JAYTSC010000345.1:0-3993 GCA_043745885.1 Bacteroidota bacterium
GGATGTGTTTTTTCTAAAGTAGCCGGGCTATAGGTATCTGCACCAACCACTTTGCCAATTTTACCATGAACTACTTCCTGTACTGTTTCCATATAACGAAGTGAAGAGGAGGAAAAAATAGGCACTTTGTATTTTTTCGCTGTTTGATAAATGGCAATAGCATCACTGAGCGAGCCGGCAACAGGCTTATCAATAAACATAGGTTTGCCGGCTTTCAACACTTTTAGCGCCTGCTCTAAATGGGGTCGCCCATCATTGGTTTCCAATAAAATAAAATCCACTCTTTCAAGCAATTCGTCAATGGAACCCACAATTTCTACACCTAATTTTTTTACCTCTTCGATGTAACCCGGAATTCGTTTAACAGAAGATTCAATGTCGGCACTACCTCTTGGATAGGCTGCAATAACTTTAAAACCCTTGTATTTGAGTAAAGGTTCCGTTGCGTTAAGTGCTTTAGTAAAGGCAAGGCTATGTGATGTGTCTAAGCCAATGATTCCTATTCTTCCTTTCGTTTCCTTGGGTATTTTTGCAAACAATTCTGGTAACATACCAAACAATCCCAGTCCCAGAAAAGCGTTTGAAGTGTAATTAATAAATTGTCGTCGATTTTGGCTTTTTCCCATTAGATTAAATACGTTTATCAGGTGATAATTTATGAAGAACTAACTAAACAACCATCGGCTAAAAGCCCATAGGTTTTAATATCGGGCTAAGGCCCTCTAAATTTTATTTTTATTTTTTATAGTGCTCATTTTTTAAACCAAATTTTTAAACTAAAGTCTTCGCCTGAAAGTGAGGGATTTCCCCCCAAAAGCAGACATTAAATCTAAGTTTGTCATAATGAATATTTTCTTAAACAATTTACAATTTTTAAAAGATAAATGTGAATAGATTTTGTATTTTATTATTTCCTGAACTTGTTTTCATAGTATTTCTTAACTACATTATTGCAACGATTCATCTACATAAGAGCTAAATTCTTCTGTAAACCGGTAAAAAGATTTTCTAAAAGACTGGTATCTTTTTTCCAACTCGAAATATTGCTCAACTTCCATTGCTTGTTGCGTAAGTGCATTTCCTTCCTTGGCTTCAGATGCCAATTTCATTTTAAGCAGGTGCATAGTATGCCGCAGATCGTCGATTTCCTTTCTTTGAATAGTGAATTGTTTTTTAAAATGGTCTACTCTGGAAGCATTGTCAGTGCCCGGTTTTTTATGTTGGCCTTCACCCAGGTAATCATCAAAAATTCGAATACTGTCGATATCGTGGTTTAAAGCTGCAATCCAAAGGCGATACCTCAGATGCCGGCCCATAATAGAATGAGAATTGGGCATAGTTATTATTTTACGAAAAGAAAACTTTTTAAAACAGTAGTAAGTTACAAAAAACTTTCATTTCAGATACAATTTTTAATAATACTTATTAGACATTAACATGTATGACTTTTGCGGTCCGTTGTTGATGTGAAGACACAACAACGGCCTGATCGCCGTGATTGTGTCCTCACAATCACACCTGGAGAATCTTTACAATCTAAATGGAATAATTACATTTATTCGATATTAATTCGAAAAATCTGCAAATCTCCGATTACAAAAAGTTGATACTATAGTTCTTTCCTTTTTGTGTTAGAAATTCAATACCACCTTCTGACAATTTTTTTATGGTGATTGGCTTCCCATTGGCAGTAACTGTTACGGGTACTTTGATATTCAATCGACAATTTTCCCCTTGTTTAGACAAAATACTAGCAGCAGTAATTTTATAATTTTCCCAACTAAAATTTACTTCAAAAGCATTTCTGGTACAAATTCCTTTCACAGTACCTTCGTTCCACTCTTTGGGAATGGAGGGTAAAAAATCAATAAAGCCTTCATGAGACTGAATGAGCATTTCATTGATGGCGGCAGTAGCCCCCAAAGAGCCATCGACCTGTAACGGTTTAAAACATTTAGCAAATAATTGCAAAAAGACTTGGTCTTTTAAATACCCTTTAAAAATTTTATATGCTCTGTCGCCATCATATAACCTTGCCCATAAGGAGACTTTCCAGGCACGCGAAAATCCGGCACCATCATCCCCTCTTTGATTTAGTACCGCTTTACATGCTTCTACAAATTGAGGTGTTCGTTTAGCAGACAATACATTTCCCGGATACAAACCATACATATGTGAAAAATGACGATGATTTTTTTCAAGCTGGGGCCAATCATCTGTCCATTCCTGCAAAGAACCATCTTTTCCAATTTGAGGTGGTACTAATTTCTTTCTAGCCTCATCTACTTTTGCGGCAAAAGCAAGATCCATATTAAGTAAGGAACTTAATTGATGATAATTGTTAAATAGATCTGTCAAAATTTGCATATCAATAGATGAGCCGGCACAAATTGTGGTGCCGGGAGAATTACTGCCTGTTACTTCATCAAAATAAGGTTTGTTTTTGGGGCTGCCGGGAAAGTTTTCGGGGGAAGTAGAGGGATTGGTAACCAACCATTTTCCATTTGGATGCATTACTAAATAACTCATAAAAAAGGCAACCGATCCTTTCATAATGGGATAGAGTTTCTTGGCATAAGCCAGATCCCTTGTAAACAAATATTGTTCCCAAAGTTCGTTGGTTAGCCAAGCGCCACCTACAGTAAATGTGCCCCATGTGGGTCCATCCATCGGTGCGGCTACCCGCCATATATCGGTGTTCTGATGTAATACCCAACCATTGGCACCATAATGTTCTTTCGCCACTTTTGATCCCTGGTCTTGAATTTCATTGATCATTTGAAAAAGGGGCTCTGCACATTCAGCCAGGTTTGCAGATTGAACAGGCCAATAATTCATTTGTGTATTAATATTGGTTGTATACTTCGCATCCCAGGAAGGATTCATTTCATTATTCCAAATGCCTTGTAAGTTAGCCGGCTGTGTGCCTTTTCTGGAAGAAGCAATCAGAAGGTATCTGCCGAATTGATAAGTGAGTGCAGCCAATTGTGGTTCATTGTTGTTTTGAAAATTGATCAATCGACGATCCGTTGGAATAAAAGCACTATCGGTATTCTTAAATTGCAAAGACACCCTATTAAATAAATGGGTATAATCATTAACATGCGCTTCTTTGATTGTTGCTAAAGATTTTTTTTGTATCTGACTCAGATAATCCAAAACACGTTGATGTTGATTAGCAGAAACATCTTTATAATTGATGAAATTAGTAGCCGCAACAATATATAATGTAACGGCATCTGCATTTTCGACGGTTATCAGCCCATCTTCCGTTTTCATTTTCCCTCCTTCCGGAATTGCTTTTACAATCGCTTCATATTTTAATTGGCCTTTCACTCCCATATAATCTGCAGACTTACCCGTTAACTTTACCGCATCAGTACCATAACTGTTCATTCGAAAATAATCGGTGGCATAATTTGAATGTGTTTGATTTCTTACTCCTCTTAAATCGGCAGCAAAACTGATACTTCCGGGATGATCAGCTGTAATTCTTACAACAATGACTTGATCGGGTGAAGAAGCAAATACCTCCCGTAGATACTTAACACCTTTCATTGTATATGACACGCCGGTAATGGCATTTTCTAAATCTAACCAACGTTTATATTGTGTTACGGAATCTTTATTTGAAAAAATTAAGTGCAGGTTTGCGAGAGATTGATATTTCTGTTGTTCTACAGGATAACCCATCAATTCTCGGCCAAAAAGATTATGGGCTTTTAAAAGCTCCCCCTTAAAAACCAATTGTTGAATAGCAGGTAATGATTTCGCGCCGCCTTTCACAACAGTTGAATAGGGCCCGCCTGACCAATAAGTATCTTCGTTAATTTGAATAATTTCAGATGAAGCTTTTCCATACACCATGGCGCCTAATCTACCATTACCTAATGGCAATGCATCTTCCCATTGAGAGGCCGCTTTGGTGTACCACATAAAAGTGGCAGGTGAAAATAATTTTTGATCAATTTTTACTGTAGTGGGTATTTCTTG
>JAYTSC010000346.1:0-3762 GCA_043745885.1 Bacteroidota bacterium
TCAATGCCCAAGGAGTGATCATTTAAGGCACTTCTGAAGAAATGTTACAAATGTTGAGAGACAGACAGAAACCTAATTTGATTACCCATTTATATTTAACTGAAAAACAGGCAAAAAGAGAAATTGCCGTTCAGGTTTGGGCTGCTCCATTTTTATATAAAATCGGTAAAGAAACAAAAGAGGACCAAAAGCCCGTTGAATTACTGAAACTAGCTGCTGAAAAAGAAAGGAAATATAAGGAGATCCCATTAGCAGAAAATCAAGTAAAAAGAGTTGTTTTGTTTTATTCATAGATGTTAAAAAACAAAACCTGGCCTGAAGGTTATCCGACTCATTAAAAAGCAAACATTAATAAAATAGTAAATTATACTATTTAGACTTTACAAATACTCCAATTGTGATTGTGATTGTGATTGTGAGGACACAATCACGGCGATCAGGCCGTTGATGTGTCTTCACATCAACAATGGAGAGTAATACATTTTAATGTATAATGGTATTAATTTATTTCATCGTAAATGATTCCAAAAATTTAGTTGTAAAATTTCCTTTACGGAATTCTTCATTTTGCATTAGTTGCAAATGAAAAGGGATAGTGGTTTTAATTCCTTCAATTACATATTCACTCAGAGCTCTATACATGGTATCAATAGCTTCTTCCCGGGTTTGCGCAATGGTTATTAGTTTACCAATCATAGAATCATAATAGGGAGGTATAACATAACCTGCATATACATGACTATCTACACGAACACCATGCCCACCCGGCGTATGCAGGTTCGTGATTTTCCCGGGTGACGGTCGAAAATCGTGATAAGGGTCTTCCGCATTGATACGACATTCAATGGCATGCATTTGTGGCTCATAATTTAATCCGGAAATTTTTTCACCCATTGCAATTTTAATTTGTTCCTTAATCAAATCAAAATTGATCACTTCTTCAGTAACACAATGTTCAACCTGAATACGTGTATTCATTTCCATGAAATAGAAATTCCGGTGTTTATCAACCAAAAATTCAATCGTTCCTACACTTTCATAATTAATGGCTGATGCTGCTTTAATGGCAGCAGCTCCCATTTTCTTTCTCAATTCAGGTGTCATAAAAGGAGAAGGAGATTCTTCCACCAATTTTTGATGCCTGCGTTGAATGGAACAGTCCCGCTCACTCATATGACAAACAGTTCCATACTGGTCTCCGGCAACTTGTATTTCTATATGTCGAGGTTCTTCCACAAATTTTTCCATGTAAAGACCATCGTTTTTAAACGAGGCAGCAGCTTCTGCTTTGGCTGCATGGAATGCTTTTTCAATTTCAGCATCTTCCCAAACTACCCGCATTCCTTTACCACCCCCTCCGGCTGTAGCTTTTAAAATAATGGGATAGCCCACTACTTTTGCTTGTTCTTTTGCGTGTTCAACACTACTCAATAACCCTTCTCCCCCCGGAACTACCGGCACACCTGCACGTATCATGGTTTCTTTTGCTGTAATCTTGTCGCCCATTTTATTAATCATATCAGGTGTAGGCCCAATAAATTTAATACCATGGTCGGCACATATCTGAGAGAATTTGGCATTTTCGGCCAGAAAACCATAACCCGGATGCACTGCATCCGCATTGGTAATTTCGGCAGCAGCCATAATATGGGGAATATTCAAATAAGAATCAACACTAGCAGGCTTACCAATACAAACGGCTTCATCTGCAAATTTCACATGTAAACTATCTTTATCTGCAGTAGAATAAACAGCTACTGTTTTAATTCCCATTTCTCTGCAAGTCCTAATAATTCTTAGCGCGATTTCCCCTCTATTAGCAATTAATATTTTCTTAAACATTGTTGTATAATTTAAAAATTTGGAAATGGCTCAATAGCTTAATATATTACTAAATCACTAACCTGATTTTCGAGGTTACTAAAATTTTCCCAAGTATTTTGTTGATTTCTTCAAGTTTTTCAAGCAACCTTTTACACGCAGGATAATTGGGTACGTAATCGCATAACCATAGCCAATATTGAGATTCTTCCGCTTCATTGAGTCATTGAGAATTGAGTATTTGTTTAATTATCAATTAGGAAGGATCTACCAAAAATAAAGGTTGATCATATTCTACAGGACTTGCATCCTCAACCAATATTTTTACTATGGTTCCTTTGATTTCACTTTCGATGTCATTAAAGAGCTTCATGGCCTCAATAATACAAACCACTTTACCCGGTGTAATCACAGTTCCGGCTTCAGCTAGTAAGGGCTTATCCGGGCTAGCTCTTCTGTAAAAAGTACCTATCATAGGACTTTTTATAGTTACCAGATTATCTGATTTACTAGATGCAGCCGAAGAAGCAGTGCCAGCTGGGGCAGTTGAAGGAGCAAGAGACACAGGGGCTATTTGAGGCGAAGTAGTAAACACTTGTTGTTGCGGAGGAGCTACAGTTACAACAGATTCCTCTTTTTGTTTTATGGTTACTTTACCATCCTTATCTTCAATACTTATCTCACCAATATTACTTTTATTGATGATTTTGATCAATTCGTGAATTTGCTTTAAGTCCATAAATGGCAAGTTTTAGGGGTAAAAACAGTAATTTTTGGTCAAATAGTGGGACAAAATAGCCATTTTTTACTAAAACTGCTATTTTCTTTATTTTCGGATTTATAAATAATCTAAACCCAAACTTAAAATAATTGCAAATGAGAATGGCAGCCAAAAGCTGCCATTGCAAAAATATACATTAAAATTATTTTGTATATTATAAAATATTCAAATAATCTACTCAAATAGAGGTGGCTACTTCACTCTTTCTAAATAATCACCAGATTTGGTGTTAATTCTAATTAATTCCCCATCTTCAACAAATAAAGGTACCATGACTGTTGCCCCGGTTTCAACAGTTGCGGCTTTTAGCGCACGGGTTGCGGTATCGCCTCTGAGCCCCGGTTCGCAATAAGTAATCTTAACTACTATCTTTTCAGGAAGCTCTGCCCCAATAGGTTGTTCAGTTTCTGTATTAATAAACACAAATACTTCTGCACCATCCATTAGGAATTGTGGGGCATCAATCATTTCTTCAGCAAGGGCAATTTGCTCAAAAGTCTCATTATTCATTAGATTATAGCCGGTATCGTCTTTATACAAAAATTGAAAAGTTTTCTTTTCAACTCGAACGGGGTAAATATTCTCACCACTATTCCAAGTTTTTTCAATTGAGCGCTTATTATCAACGCCTTTCAATTTGGCCCAAACTTTGGCTGCTGCGCGGGCAGTTTTGTTTTCACCAAATTCTACTACAGAATATAAACTGCCGTCTAATTTAACGATCATACCACGGCTGATGTCGGATGTTGTTGCCATTTAATTTGTTTTTAGGGTAATGCAATTACATTTCGCACAGGCGCAAAAGTAGGGATTGACAGCCAAAAAGATGAAAACATATTATATAACGGTTTCCCCAAAAGAAACGATAGGCCAAAAAATAGGCTTCGGAATGTATAAAAAACGATTTGAACACTCTAAAGGTTAAAATCTTGCAGTTAACAGGCAACGTTGAGAAATAGCCGAGTATCTATGTCTACAGAAAATAAATATTTTATGAAAACAATTGTACGCTGCGCATTTATCCTTTGTTGCCTTTTTTTACAAGGTCGATTAGTTGCCAATACAGTAATTGTAAAAGGATATGTAAAAGATTCTGCAAATCATGTGGTTGCCAATAAGACAGTTAAAATTTATAGTACAGACAGTACGAATAATGGCTG
>JAYTSC010000347.1:0-4867 GCA_043745885.1 Bacteroidota bacterium
TTATGCAATGGTAAGATAATAGTAGGAGTTTGGATGTATTACTGTCAATAATTTACCAAAGACACTATATGATTCCATTGAAATTAGAAAACTTCATGCAAGCCAAAGATAAATTAAAAGTGATTTGCAATAAATAAGCAGCTCAATTAATGCGTATTCATTTTCTATTCATATAAAATTATCTTTTCAAGATTACGGTAAAAGGCTGATTCCTAATCCGGGTTTCCCGGTTAAGTTTACTTTTCCCTTATTATATTCTAAACCCGTTGCGATATCTTGGGCTAATAATAAGGGACCATCAAGATCTGCATAATCTAATTGGGGAAGAAAATTTGCAATGGCTGCTGATCCGATGGTACACTCATTCATACTACCCATCATTACTTGTATTCCTAATGCACGAGCTTCTTGTATCATACGAAGTGCCGGTGTAATTCCGCTACATTTGGTAAGTTTAATATTGATCCCATGAAAATGATTGTAACAGCGTTTCACATCTTTTTCAAAGACGCAGCTTTCATCTGCAAATAATGGAATTTGAGATTTTTCAAATAAAAGTTGCATCCCCTCCCAATTGTCTTTGGCCAATGGTTGTTCGATAAATTCTACTCCTAATTGGGCTAATTGTGGAATTTTTTCCAAAGCTTCTTCAGTGGTCCATCCGGCATTAGCATCTATTCGAAAAACAGAATCCGTATTTGCTCTCAGCGATTTGATTATTTCGATATCCTCATCAGTCCCTAATTTTATTTTGTAAACAGGCCAGGGTTTAGCTTTCATTTTTTCTACCATTTTATCAATGCTATCAATGCCTATTGTATAATCTGTAATTGTCGTATTTTCCCACTTCGTATTCCAAAGTTCATACAATGGTTTGCCTTTCATTTTCCCAAACAAATCCCAGCAGGCCATATCTAACGCACAAACTAAAAAAGGATTATTAGGAAACAAATGATGTAGGTAATGCCAATACCTTTCCGGTTCAGTTAATGCAAATTTTTCAACTATGCTCCTCTTTGATTCAAGGTCTGCAACCATTTCCGCTACGGTAATATCATAATACAAAATAGCTGGAGCTTCCCCTACACCAAAGAAATTACCCAACTCAAGTATTACTACCAAAGCAGGTTGGTGTGTTTTTGTACGGCCACTAGAAATAGTAAATGGAAATTCGAAAGGAAGATTAATTTGTTTGTAATGCAGTTTCAATTAGTCAATTTTTATGCCCGCAAAGATAAGACAAGTGAAAATAATTTCGAATGTGCGAGAAAAATTTTAGAAGAACAAATTAGTAAGCGTCAATCTTTGATTTAAGAAAAGCATATCTACAGCGTACCTAGTAAGTTAATGATTACAAATAAAATATTTCTACTTCTAACTTTTAACTTCTAACTTCTACCCCCCCCTCCCACTATCACTAATCATTAGCTTTAATTCATCATTAAAAGAATTTGAAAGCAACAAATCTTCCAGTGTAATATGCATTCTGTATTGCCAATAGTGTTTGGGATCTGCGGGAATATTTATCCGTTCATCTTTTGGGTTATCTCTTCGAATCAATTCATCAATCCCAAAAAGGTCTTGTAACTGAAAAATACTCCACATAGCCGGTGAATACAGGTGTTGTAAAACAATCGCTTTATTTATCCAAGATTCACAGTGTTGCGGTGCTTCTCCCCATTGACCCATTTCGTGGTTATAAAATTTTTGAATTCGTTCACGGTCCTCTTCCCACCAGCCACGAATTGTACTCATATCATGTGTAGAGGGCGTTACCACACTCATATAAGGTGCATCATTCGGATGAAAAAAGTCATTTCCAGATTTTTTTGGCATTCTTTGAATTTCCAAACTCAATAATCCCATTTGGCGCATAACTTCAGGAACACAAGACGGTACCAGTCCCAAATCTTCCCCACAAATCAGCATATTGGTAACCCGTTTTAATGAGGGTAACTTTTGTAATGCTTCTTTCATCCAGAAATCATCCTGTCTTTGGAAGAAATAATTTAGATACAATTCTTTTAGTTTGCCTTGTGTCTTTTCATCAAGATTTCTGAATGAACTGGTATTCTCCATTCCGAAACGGAAGTGAAATTGCTGTCCATTACTATTTTCCTGCGTAAAGAATATTACATTACTGATAAGATTAAACATTCCCTGTTTAATTTTATCGTGTTGATTGTCTTTTTCTAGTGATTGAAAATAGTTTTCAACTAAACTTTGGGTTTTGAACTCAGGCAGTAATGAATAGCTATCAAAACCATTGTATTTTAGAAACAAACTTTTTACCAATTCATTATCATAGCCAAAAAGCTCCCATAATACATTTTCTGTAATGTATGGTTTGGTATACCGTTCAAAATCAAACCAAATATCTGCACTATTGAACTCGTTAACATGAATGGGTATTGACGGAACAAAATGTCCCATGATACCTTGAATTGATTCCATCGGAATAGCCCAAATCCGAAAGAATCCCAGAATGTGGTCAATTCGAAAGGCATCAAAATAATCCTTCATTTGTTCAAAACGTTGTTTCCACCAGGCAAAACCATCTTGCCGCATGGCATTCCAATTATAAATAGGGAACCCCCAGTTTTGTCCTTTAACTGCAAAATCATCCGGTGGTGCCCCTGCTTGAAAATCTAGATGAAACAAATCGGGATTTTGCCAAGCATCCGCACCATGACGATAAACACCGATTGCAATATCTCCTTTTAAAATAATCCCATTAGCGTGTGCATAGGTAGTAGCTTCCAGTAATTGGAGGTGAAGGTTATATTGAACAAAATAATGTTTCCCAATTTCAGAATATGCATCTGAGTTTTTATCTGTTAATAGCTTAATATCTGCTTCATTGAATTTTTTATAGGCAGGCCACTTACTAAAGTCTACAGTTCCATATTGATCTCTTAAATAACAAAATGCTGCATAAGGAACCAGCCAATGTTGGTTATCTTGAAAATATTTTTTGTAACCATCAGTCTCAAAAACAACACCATTATCTTCTTCATAAACAGCTACAATAAATTCTCCTTTTAACTTTGTCACTAATTCATAATCTACCACCTCAAGTGCATTTAACCGAATCTTTTCTGGATGTAATTTTTTAAACCGTTTATCAGAATTACTACCTGATAACTTTTCAAGATTAAGGTACATAGGATGTAATGCAAAAGCTGATATAGCTGCATAAGGATAAGAATCCATCCAAGTCGTAGTAGCAGTTGTATCATTGATGGGTAATAGCTGAATCAATTGTATTCCTGTACGCTTAGCCCAATCTACCAATAATAAAAGATCCGTAAACTCACCCACACCAAAACTCTGTTCACTACGTAAGCTAAAAACAGGAATGGCCAATCCTGCCCCTTTCCAGGTATTATTGGGTAAAACGGCAAACCCATCATTCAAAACAATTTGCCGATTATTTGCTCCTGGATCTGTTAATAACCGATTATTCCCACCTTCAAAAAATAGAAATTTACAGTTTATTGTATCATATACGCCATACTTATAAGCAATGGGAAATGAATGCTTTGCAAGATTCAGTGGTAAACTATAAAAATCATCCCCCTGCACCTTGTTCATCAACAGTGGTTTATCTGTATCCCAATTACCAAAATAGGATGAGCTTCCTAAAACACATAAGGTTTGTCCCTTCATTAATAAGGGTGTTTTCGCTTTTAATATATGTGTCGTCTTTTTAGGTTTGCTTACTTTACAATCTGTGAAATTATTTGTTAATAAAACTTTTTTAAATGGATCAGCATAAAAAGCGTTTTCAAAATAACCTGTAAAATTCCAGGAATCCATAATCAACAACTCTTCAGACTGAATAGTAGAAGGATTAATGACCTTATCGTTACCCCAATCATAATTTAAAATTCCATCTGCATTTCGCAAAATGTAATGATAGGTAATACGATCATTCAGAATAGTGGTTCCCGGAATTTCTAAAACCAAATACCAGTATTCATCATTAAAATATTGAAGTGGGATGGCATTTTCTAACAACCCATTACCTATGATGGGATGATCGCCCATGATTAATATTTCCTGACCAAATTGGGTTTGAAACCGAAGTTGAAAAATAATCTTCTTTAATTTCCCTTTCCTTGCGATTTGTGATAATTCGATTGTTTGTTTAGAGATGGATTTATTTAGAACTGGTTTCTTTTTCAAAGTAACAGCCTTTTCTTTCTCTTGGCTTCCATTTCCATTTCTTTTTGACTTTAAAGGAACTTTCTTCTCCCCCTTTTTTTTCATTTCAGCCCCCAAAGACTTTGCTACTTCCCTTGTCGAATTTCTCTTGGGTTCAAACTGTTTTTTTACTGTAGCTGACTTCGTAGGTTCAACTACTGTAATTAGCTTTTCCTTTTGATGAAGAACTCGACCGGAATTCATCTCCCCGTTAACTTTAGCTTCCAATGGTATTTGTTTAATGGCCAAATTGCAATGTTTTAGGAAAGCTAAATTAACAAACAATGTGTACATTTAACACAAAAAAGAAAAAGAACTACAAAAATGAGTTTTCCATATTTACCACGGCAGATTTCTCTAAAAAGAGGGGTATGTATTTGGAAGGCTTTTTCACCCCCAAACGAAGAAGAGAAATCCGACTATTTATGTGATGATTTTTATTCCCGAATCTTTGTAAGTACATTTAATTTTATAATAAATTGAATTCTATGGACCAGCGCATTATTAACTTATATGATGAATACACCCATAAACCACTAAAACGTGATGATTTTTTAAAGAAATTAGCGATGATTACAGGTAGTATGGCTTTGGCCCTTTCTATCGCCCCCTTACTAGAGTCTAACCGTGCCAAAGCCGCTACAATTGCGATAGACGATGA
>JAYTSC010000348.1:0-2271 GCA_043745885.1 Bacteroidota bacterium
TACTAATTTATCATCAGGCATATGTTTTTTGCCGAATTCCATCTGAGCGGTGAAACGAGGGTCTGTTTTACGTAAAACTGCATGCCCATAGCCAGGAACGACTTTGCCTTCAGAAATTGTTTTTTGAACATACTCAGCAATCTGCTCTTTGGTTGGATCATCTGTACCTAATTGTTCCTGCATTTCGTGTATCCACTTAATTACTTCCTGGTTAGCTAATCCATGCAGAGGACCTGCCAAACCATTCATTCCTGCAGCATAACATAGAAAAGGATCACTTAAAGCAGAACCTACCAGATGGGTTGTATGTGCTGATACGTTTCCTCCTTCATGATCGGCATGAATGGTCATATATAAACGCATAAGTTCTTTGAAACTTTCATCTTCAAAGCCCATCATATGTGCCAAATTACCGGCCCAGTCTAATAAACCATTGGGTTGGATATGTTCATTGTTTTTATATTTTCTTCTGTATATGTAAGCTGCAATTCTTGGTAATCTAGCAATCAAATCCATCGAATCATCATAGATAGCTGACCAATAATCCTTTTTGTTTAGTCCCTTGGCATATTCTTTTGCAAAATGACTTTCTGTTTGAAGGGCCATTACGCCTGTTACAAACATGGTCATGGGATGTGCACTGATGGGCAAAGCATCAATGGTAGCAAAAACATAATTAGGTACATGACTACGGCGTTGCCAAACACTGGTTATATGATTCACATCCTCTTCATTAGGCAATTCCCCAATGAGCATCAGGTAAAAAAGACCTTCTGGTAAAGGCTCACCACCATCTGGAGCTTTAGGTAGTTTCTCTTGTAACTCAGGAATAGAGTAACCTCGAAATCGGATACCTTCCTGAGCATCTAATAAGCTGGTTTCTGTAACCAGTCCTGTTATACCCCGCATCCCTTGGTATACCTGAGACAGGGTAACTTCGCCCACTTTTTTATTACCATGCTCTTTCAGTAATTCTTTAATTTCAATATTGGAAGCATCAGCTTTCAGTTTGAACCTATCTTTAACTATTTCCATGAATGATTTTTTTGAAAGAATTTCTCTAAAAAACTGGATGCATTATCCCGCTGCTAGAAAACAAAATGATTTCGCTATAAAGGTAAAACAAGTTGACAAGCGTAACAAAATTAAACAGAGGAAGGTTGCCTAAAGAACAAAAAATTATTTTGGCGCTTTTCGGTAAAGATAAATAACCACAAATACAAAAAGGATATTGGGTATCCAAGCGGCTATCAAAGGTGGCAGATTTCCTTTTGTTGAAAAAATGGTAGAAAACCGATCAATAATGATAAATAAAGCTGCCATCATAAAACCAACTGCCAAATGAACTCCGCTGCCACCCCTAACTTTACGTCCGGCCACAATTGCTCCAATTAAGGTTAATAAAAGTACAGTAACACAGGTAGCTTCTCTTCGATATCTTTCTACTTTCAGTTCATTCAAACCCTCTGCCCCACGTAATTCTTCTAATTTAATAAATCGGTCAAGTTCAGGAGAGGTAAGCTTATCCTTGGTGTATTTGTCCCTACTTAAATCGTATGGCTTAAAACTAAAATTCATAAATTTGGTCATTTCCATGGTTACTTTCTCTTCAAGCGGTTTTAATTTTCTCTCAATCACTGATTCAAATTTCCATTTTTTACTTGCCGTATCCCATGAAATAACTTCTGCTCGAGTATTTCTAATAACCTGATTACTATCAATAGTATACAAATAAACTGGGCCCCCTCTTTTGGTTAAGGTATCATAAGAATAAATACCTGCATAGGTAAAAGAATCAACCCGTAAGTAAATATTACTGCTAGTATTTAATAATGAATTATAGGAACTATTTCCATCAATATATTTAGCTTCGAAATTCCCTCTTAACTGGTTTGCACGGGGCACCACATATTGATTCGAAAACCATAAAAGGATGGCCAATAAAATTCCACCTATCCAGTAGGGACGCAACCACCTGAAATAAGATGTTCCACCGGCTAGAATGGCTATAATTTCGCTTTGACCTGCCATTTTAGAAGTAAAAAAGATAACAGCAATAAAAACAAATAAAGGAAAAAGCAGGGCAATGATATGTGGAATAAACCCAAAATAATATTGGGTGATAATTTTCCTGACGCCCAATCCCGACTTTACAAAATCGTCTGTTTTTTCACTTACATCAACTACAATGGCAATTATGGCAAACAGGAAAATCGCAAAGAAGAAGGTGGTTAAAAATTTCTTTAGTATGTACCAGTCAATTTTCTTCAT
>JAYTSC010000349.1:0-2306 GCA_043745885.1 Bacteroidota bacterium
GCGTTTGATAAGGCTTTCAAACATTTGCAAAATATCTTCTTGTTCTACAAAGGCCATTTCACAATCTATCTGGGTAAACTCCGGTTGTCTGTCTGCGCGTAAGTCTTCGTCTCTGAAACATTTTACAATCTGGTAGTAGCGGTCATAACCACTAACCATCAATAACTGTTTAAAAGTTTGCGGAGATTGTGGTAGGGCATAAAATTGGCCGGGATTCATTCTTGAAGGAACTACAAAATCTCTCGCTCCCTCCGGTGTGGACTTAATTAGGAAAGGAGTTTCTATATCCATGAACTTATTTTCATGTAAATAATTTCTGGTACTTCTTCCTACCGCATAACGCAATTCTAAATTTTTCTTTATGGCATTTCTTCTCAGATCAAGAAAACGGTATTTCATCCTAACATCATCACCACCATCCGTATCATCCTGGATGGTAAAAGGGGGAACTGCAGATCTGTTCAATATTCTAAATGACTTCACAGTAATTTCGATCTCGCCGGTAGCTATGTTTGCATTTTTGTTGCTACGTTCAGCAACGATTCCGGTTGCCTGTATCACAAATTCTCTACCCAAGGGATTGGTATCTAAAAGATTATTTAATTCTTCACCAAATAACAACTGCGTAATACCATATCTATCACGAAGGTCCACAAAAGTAATGGCACCAAATTTTCGAACGGTTTGAACCCAGCCTGCCAAGGTTACTTCTTTTTTTACATCATTAATTATTAACTCTCCACATGTGTGCGAACGATACATACGATTTCTGATTTTATTTCTTTAGGCCTGATTTCAATCCCTTTTTCAGCCCTTAATTAATTTACTAATATTTCTTTACTTAACAACAATCCTATCTGGAGGGCAAATATAATCGAATTGACTTTAGCAAAAAGATTCAACAATTTCGACTCAAAAATTGAATCGATATGCATTTTGAGAGCATCTTTGCTTCATGTACACTGCCAAAATCTCAATAAAAGCGCATCGATGGGCAGTGGCCATATTCTTTTTTATTGTGGGGATGACCTTTGCAAGCTGGGCAAGCCGAATACCTGATATAAAATTAATATTGAATTTGAATGATGCGGCACTAGGAGGTGTTTTGTTTGCCCTTCCCCTGGGTGCTATGATTAGTTTGCCTTTATCAGGATTTTTGGTAGCTAAATATGGCAGTAAGAAAATGGTCGTCATTGGAGCCATCGGATACCCCATTGTGTTAATTTTTATTGGACTTTCTGGTACCATTGGGCAGCTGATTGCAGTATTATTTTTATTTGGTGTACTTGGAAACCTTTGTAATATTTCTATAAATACGCAGGCAGTAGGGGTTGAAAAATTGTATGGGCGATCCATCATGGCATCTTTTCATGGTATTTGGAGCCTTGCAGGATTTGTAGGTGCTGCTTTTGGAACCTATTTGGTCTCAGAAAACCGCTCACCTTTTATACACTTTTCTATCATTGGCCTCGGATCAGTGATCTTGGTCATAATTATCAGCCGATTTGCATTATCGAAAGATGTGGCTCATGGAAACCAACCCTTATTCGCCATACCGGATGCTATGTTATTGAAATTAGGATTGATTGCTTTTAGTTGTATGGTCTGCGAAGGAACCATGTTTGATTGGAGTGGCATTTATTTTCAAAAAGTAGTGCAAGTGCCAAAAGAGCTTACAACTTTAGGATATGCAGCATTTATGGCAACCATGGCAGGAGGTCGTTTTTTGGGAGATAGGGTGGTTACAAGATTCGGAAAACAAAAAGTATTAATTGTAAGTGGTATTCTGATTTCTTCAGGACTAATCATGGCCGTTGCAGTTCCAACTATTTTGTTTGCAACTATAGGTTTTTTACTTGTAGGCTTTGGTGTTTCTTCGGTAGTTCCATTAGTATATAGTTCGGCGGGAAAATCAAAAACGATGTCTCCCGGATTAGCTTTAACAGCCGTTTCTACGATTGGTTTTTTGGGATTTCTGTTAGGTCCTCCCATGATTGGATTTATTGCACAAACTTTTAGTTTACGTTGGTCGTTTACGTTAATTGCTATTTTAGGATTTTTAACAACTGTACTGGCAACTTTGATAAAGTGGGAAGAATAATACTTGATCAAACAATTAAATGTGGCACAAACCTGCTTACGTTGTCAGTTACCAAAGAATCTGCTTCTCGTATGCCCATCCCTGCCGGCTCCTGACCAATTATCCAACTACCAATTACCGGATAATGATCTGAAAAATTAGGGAGGGTAAATAGTTCCTGGTAAATATATCCCTCCTCGCCATATACACCCGGTGTTTTTTGCAA
>JAYTSC010000350.1:0-3139 GCA_043745885.1 Bacteroidota bacterium
CGGTAATGGAAGTAATGCAGGCGGGTCATATAACATAGTCTCCCCCATTGGTGGTTATATTGTTGAGAAGAAGGTAAATGCAGGAAATTTTATTAGAGCAGATATGGGAGATAATTTATTTACAATTTCTGATCTTAAAAATGTGTGGGTTATCGCAAATGTTTTTGAAGCAGATATTCCAAAAATTAGGGAAGGATATTTTGTTAAAGTTAATACCCTTGCGTATCCTGATAAAAAAATGGAAGGAACAATTGAAAAAATGAGTCAAGTCTTGGATCCAACCAATAAAACACTAAAAATAAGAATCAAACTCGGAAACCCTGATCTCTTACTGCGACCTGAAATGTTTGCAAGAGTAGTGGTATCTAATAAGGAAAATAAAAAAGCAATTTGTATTCCTACAAAAGCATTGATATCATTAAATGGAAAGTCATTTGTGGTTATTTATCATTCGAATGAGGATATGAAAATTTCTGAAGTAGAAATACTTAAGCCGGGTTCTGATCAAACATATTTAGTGAAAGGTGTGTTGCCGGGCGATAAAATTATAACACTAAATCAATTATTAGTTTTTCAACAGTTATTAAATCAGTGATTTATCAGACTATTACATCGCTAAAGAATTATTTACTGTAAAAAAATACAAAATGGTCAAACTGATTAAATTAATTATACATTTTTCTCTTAGACATAGATATTTTGTATTTTTTATGACTGCAATACTCGCCAGTATTGGTTTTATAAGTTATCAAAATACGCCTATTGAAACTTTTCCGGATGTTACCAATACACAAATCATTATTATTACACAGTGGCCGGGTAGAAGTGCAGAAGAAATTGAAAAATTTGTAACCATCCCGCTTGAAACTGCGTTAAACTCCGTACAACGCAAATCAAACTTACGAACTACCTCTTCTTTCGGTCTTTCCTATGTAAGAATAATTTTTGATGATGATGTTACAGATGATTTTGCTCGTCAACAAGTAAGGAGTAGAATTGGAAATGTTGAACTTCCGGACGGAATTAAACCTGAAGTTGAACCGCCATATGGTCCTACCGGAGAAATATATCGATATACTTTAAAAAGTAATACAAGATCTATTAGAGAGCTATATACCCTCCAAGATTGGGTATTGGATAAAGAGTTTAAGAGAGTACCGGGTGTGGCGGATGTGAATAGCTTTGGAGGTGAAGAAAGAAGTTTTGAAATAAGTGTGAACCCAAACAATTTAACTAAGTATGGCCTCTCATCACTAGATGTATTTAATGCTGTTGGAAAAAGTAATGTAAATGTAGGAGGTGATGTTATAGAAAGAAATGGACAAGCTTTTGTAGTTAGAGGTATTGGGTTGCTTAACAACATCTCTGAAATAGAGAATATTATTGTTACTAAAATTAATTCAGTACCTATTTTAGTTAAAAACCTTGCACAAGTAAAAGAAGCAGGTAAACCACGGTTGGGTCTTGTTTCAAAAGATACCATTGGGGATGTACTTGAAGGAATTGTAGTAATGGTTAAAGGTGCAAATCCGACGGAGGTTTTGGAACTTTTGCATGAAAAAGTAAAAGATTTAAATGAAAATATTTTACCTAGTGATGTAAAGATAGAGACCTTTTATGATCGTACAGTCTTGATGGACTATGCGACTCATACAGTAATACATAACTTAATTGAAGGAATTATATTAGTTACTTGTATTGTAATAATTTTCATGGCAGATTGGAGAACTACGGTTACAGTAAGTATTATTATTCCTTTGTCACTACTTTTTGCATTTATGTGTATGCGAATGATGCACATGACTGCAAATCTCTTATCAATGGGAGCTGTGGATTTCGGGATCATCATCGATGGGGCTGTTGTAATGGTTGAAGGTTTATTTGTTGCTTTAGATGCAAAAGCGCGAGAAGTAGGAATGGAGAAATTTAATAAATTAGCCAAGTTGGGGCTTTTTAAACAAGTGGGTACAGAAATGGGAAAAGCCATTTTCTTTTCAAAAGTTATTATCCTTACCTGCCTTATTCCAATATTTGCCTTTCAAAAAGTTGAGGGTAAAATGTTTGCTCCACTTGCCTTTACCCTTGGTTTTGCATTAGTTGGTGCTTTAATTTATACTTTAACTTTAGTTCCTGCATTATCAAGTATCTTATTAAGAAAGAATGTAAAAGAAAAACATAATCCAATAGTAATATTTTTTGAAAAAGGGGTTAAATATCTATTTGAGAAAGCCTATAAAGTTCCCAAGACCAGTTTAATTGTTGCCATTACATTTATGGTACTAACCTTTTTTTCTGCAAAGTTTTTGGGGAGCGAATTTCTTCCAGATTTGGATGAAGGTGCGTTGTGGGTGAAAGCTCAATTACCCATGAGTGCTTCTTTGAGTCAGTCAAAAATTATCTCAGATAAAATGACCAGCATCATCCGCAAATATCCTGAAGTTAGACATACATTGGCTCAAATAGGAAGAACCAATGATGGAACGGATCCTAAAGGATTTTTTAATGTTGAAATCGCTGTTGATTTATATCCAAAAGATGATTGGCGAAAAGGCGTTTCAACTGAAATATTGATTGACAGTTTGAATCAGCAATTAAGAGAAATTCCAGGCTTATTATTGAACTATTCACAACCTATTCGGGATAATGTTGAAGAAGCTGTAGCAGGAGTTCCTGCCTCATTAGCAGTAAAAATTTCAGGACCGGATTTTGACAAACTAGATTCATTAGCGAACCAGGTACAGGAAGTTTTATCAAAAGTAAATGGTATAGAGGATTTAGGTGTATTAAGAAATCTTGGTCAACCTGAGTTTCGTATAGAATTGGATCAGGAAAAAATGGCATTATATGGTGTTGCAACTGTTGATGCTAATGCAGTTATTGAAATGGCCTTGGGAGGTAAAGCAGCTACTCAGTTATATGAAGGGGAAAGAAAATTTGATATTAGAATCCGGTATCAAAAAGATTTTAGAGATACACAAGAAAAAATTGAACAATTAATGATTCCTACGCAAGATGGTAGTAAAATTCCTTTAAAATCTATATCGAGTATGCGAACTGTAACCGGACCTGCTTTTGTATATCGGGATAATAATAAACGTTACATCCCAGTTAAATTTTCTGTAAGAGGAAGAGATTTAGG
>JAYTSC010000351.1:0-3208 GCA_043745885.1 Bacteroidota bacterium
GTTACGTAAGTCCATCCACTTATCAAAATTTGGATATTGACTTCTTAAATAAGCAGCACCCTCATTACTATCACTATTCGGAAGAAATTTCCCCCAATGCGGCCGGAAAATCAGATTATTCTTGTTAAGATGATTCCAGAGGGTTGGATAAAAAATATTTAAAGGTGATCCCGGATTGTTGCCAAACCAAAATAAATCGATTCGAAAAACATCTCTTTTATATGCGGCACTTAACCAAAAATCACTTGCTTTAGCAGGATAGATTTCGTAAGCAAAATTACCCACTGTATCCGGATTATCTGCAAAGAAGGTTCTCAGGTTATTAAGCACTGTTGGGCCTTGCTCTATGGGAAACCAAAGTTCAGTAAACCATACAGGAATTAAAAAATCACTGACCCTATTATCCATCGGTATACCATTATACCATACATCCTGAAATGTAGGAGGAACCCGTAAACCGGAACTTTTGTTTATAGGATTTAAGGGAACAAAAATGTTTAATAAAAATGGGACAATTTCATCTATTTGAAATTTATTCAGTATTTCAAAAATTACCGGATGTGAATCTTTGATACTAGTTAACCATGCCTGCACATCGCCAAATCCTCGTAACATTAAATTAGCGCCTAATTCAGCCGGAAACGGAGTTTCTACCCCTAATATGTCTATTAATGGTATTTCCTGGTACTCATTCGGAATAAACCCGGCTTGATTGGGTATGGCTTCCGCCTGCCAAACCACCGCTTTGCTAACTTTTTGCTGTGGCCACCACATTATCCGTTTGTAATCGTGTGCTTTAAAAAAATCGGGGAGGGATTGTAAGGCCGGTTTATCTCCAAATAAATCAATGGGACAATCATCCGTTGTTGTAGTTGACTCCTGGCCGGTAATATTGAAATTTAACACACATTGAAAAGTGGCAGACACAATAATGCCAAATAAACCCAAACCTACTCCAACAGCATAAAAAGGATTATCGTCTGTATTCGGAAACTTAGGATCGTCTTTCGTAAATGTTTGCAGTTGTGCACCGGCAGGACCTCCGGTTACTAATGTAATGCTAACTAAATGATCACTAAAAGAAGAGATGAGTGAGCTTCCTGAAGAACCGGTAGACAGAAAACCACCCACCGTTTGGTGAATGATGCCACCCAAGTCGGGGATGGCCCAACCATTCAATGGATTTTGAGGATCGATGCGGTGATTATCCAACTGAAATAAAAAAGAGTTCTCAACAGTTGAACAAAAGGGCTTCAAATTTTCGAGGCCTGATGCTTTGATAGGATCGCTTGGATCAAAACCCAAATGACAGCCACCTTGAACGGTAGCCTGGTTCAGTTGATCATCAAATGCAACCTGTATCATTTTGGCCATTAATAAATAAATCCGACCGGCTGAAGCTTCAGATTCAAGACTGGTGATGAGTGGACGTGAATGAGCGGCCCCTCGCAGGCAAATAACTTTTTTTTCTTGTTGGGCTTGATTAACAAGGCTAATTACATCATTGTTATTTGCGGGTAAAAAATAAGTGACCCCGTCAATGGCTAATGAATCAATAGTTGGATCGGTAGGCATAAGCTAGGATTGGATTGTGAAGAAATTTGAATTAAATATAATAAGTAATAAGTAATAAGTATTAAAATCTTACTATCTAAATTTATGATTGGTCATTGAACTTTGGAAATTAGGAAAGAACAATATTGCATCCAAAACATCAACTATTTCTTGGTAGTTGAATAATCATTTTAGTTCCTTCTCCTAGTGTACTTTCTACAAGGAATTCCCCACCCTGTCCTTTGGTAATGATATCATAACTGAGTGATAGCCCTAATCCGGTTCCCTGACCTGTGGGCTTGGTTGTATAAAAAGGTTGAAATATTTTCGCTTTCCCTATATCAGTCATTCCTGTTCCATTATCCTGGATCCGGATTTCAATTCCCCGATCAGAACCATCCGATCCAATCAAAGAATGGGTACTAACAGATACTTTTGGTTCGTATTGCGGTAATACAGATTTTAGTTGCTGACTTTTTTCATTAACAGCATAAAAGGCATTATTATATACATTTTGTAATACCCTGCCAATATCTTGCTTAACCGCCTGAATCGTTTGCGCGTTTGTTGAAAAATCCATTTGCAGTTTACAGAAGAAACCGGGATTTTTTACAATCATACTATTCAGGCTAAGATGGGCGAATTCTTTGCAAAGTAAATTGATATCGGTTAATTCTCTTTTTCCAGTGCTTGCTTTTGAATGTTCTAACATGCTTTTTACAATGCCGGCCGCACGTCCTCCATGATGATTTATTTTTTTTAAATTTTCAACCAGTTCATTAGCAATGGTCATTGCTTCTGATTTTCGATCTGCTTCCATTTCCTCTTTCAGTTCGTCAAGCATTTCGGCACTTACTTCGGAAAAATTATTAACAAAGTTGAGTGGGTTTTGTATTTCATGAGCGATACCTGAGGTGAGTTCACCTAAACTAGCCATTTTCTCAGACTGAACCAATTGCGCCTGCGTTGCTTTTAGGTTTTCAAGCGATTGATGTAAACTTGCTGTTCTTTCTATTACTTTTCCCTCTAAGGTTTCAGCATGTTCACGTAGTTGATCATTCGCTTTTTTTAGCGACTGTGTCATTTGATTAAAATTTTGAGTAAGTTCACCAATTTCATCAGGTGAACCTACGGGTACTTGTGTACTCAAGTCACCGGCATTCACACTTTGTACACCCGCAAGTAAGCGTTTAACAGGTTCTGTTAGCGTATGTCTCAATAAAGTGGGCAGTACCGTAACCACAAATAAGGAAGCTACCGCTAAAATGATAAACATTTGCAGCAATCCTTTTTGTTGTTCTATTCTAGGTGCGATATCTGTGGGAACCAAAGGAGGAAAAAAGACTAAGGTCACTATGGTAAGTATACTAACCACCGTAACGAAACTAAAACCTGCGATTTTTATTTGAAAGCTTGCAGGTGCAGCCGAGAAAGAGATGTACACAATAATTTGACCGAGGTTGCAAAGCCAAATAAAAATAAAAAATGTCCAATAGCCAATAGGGCTATAAAAACCGAAAATTAAAGCTACGAGACACATAAAAATAAATCCGATATTCACATATACCAAAATTTTGTGTGCAGTAGCTGCTTTACTATCAATCTTTCTTAAATAATTAGTTTTACGAATACTAAGTATAAGTGCCCAAATATT
>JAYTSC010000352.1:0-3507 GCA_043745885.1 Bacteroidota bacterium
GACAATTTTGTTTCAGGAATTCGGAAATTTCTATTAATTTCTACACTATTAATATTGCCGGTTAAGGACAAGGTATCATTGCTTCCTTTTCCATCTAGCACTAATCCATTAAAACTGATATTATCATATTTTCCGGTAGAAATAATTGCAGCTATTGATAATTTTCTATTACGGGTATCAATTGAGCCATAGAGGGAAGAATTATTAAATCCGGCTATTTTATTATCAATCAATTGAAGAAAGGGTTCAATGTTTTGCGTAGTAATATTGAAATTGAATAATTGGTTTTCGGGTATAAATTTGGGTTGCTTAACATACGTTGGATAATAATTGGTAAGTAAAGCTTGAAAACTTGCAGGCAATCCAATGATACTAAAATTACCGGTAATGTTTGCATTAAAATCTACACTGCCTAGGTGTAAGTATTTTTCTCCATTAACATATCCTGAACTGAGATTTAATGAATCGAAACTTACCGTATGATCACCATTCCTAACTTTGGCATTGAATACTTTTGCATTCCCCTGAAAGTTATCAATATTTTTTCCTGAAAAATTGACATCCAACAAACCCGAAAATTCAATTGGGTCCTTTGACAGTTTCAATTCTTTAAAATTCGAATGAACAAAATCACCCAATATATTAAAGCTTGGTAAATCATGTGTCAGGTCAATTACTACCGTGCTTGTAAAGTCAAGATTCGGATCATTTATTTTTACTTCTCCTGTAAAGTATTTCTTTTGAAATGTGCCATTCGTGACAATATTTTGGTAAGTATACTGATTGTATTCGAGTGATGAAATAACCCCCTCCAAACTTGTCTTTAATTTATCTGTAGTAAAACCAATGCCAGTTATTTTACCTTTAAAATCTACTAAACCCAGGCTTGTATCATTTAAGAATTTACCTAAATTAAATCTACTTGTTTCAAGTGCTCCAGTATATTCCGGTGCCGATTTATTGGGTAAATACATACTGATATTAGTTTTCAACCCACCCAACTGTGTACTAAAAATTCCATTCGTGATAAATTTCCGAATTCTACCATTGAAATTTCCCCTGTATATTACATTACCAAGAGCGCTTAAATTTGGGGAAGTAATATTTTTTAAATCTGGAATAAAAGCCCCTAAATCATAAGAATTGGTTTGTAAGGTTCCGTTTTGTAAATCAATAATTGTTTTGTTGATATCTGGTAAGCCTTTCATTCGTAAACTCCCACCAATACGGGTGTTAGTGCCAATTTTAGCAATTAAATTTGGGACTGAAAAATTCGCCACAGTTCCCAAAAAAGACCCACTGAGTAGAATTTCTTTTTTTATTTTTTTTAGATCGGAACTAAAATAAGCTATATCATCACTACTTATTTTTGCATTAGCAAATTGAGCCTTCATCACTACCTTTTTCTCAAACGCACTAAAATCCTTATTGAAATCTGTGTATTGCATGGCATAATAGTTCGTAATTCGACTATTGTTCGTTTGCAAATCCAACTGAGAAAGCTCCATTATTTGGGGAGTAAATTTAAAAACAGTTTTCAGTTTTTTAAATTCTAAACCACATCGTTCTTTCAAAGCCAAATTTATATTTGCCCTGAGGGTATCTTTGATAAATGAAATATTCTGAAGGGTTCCATTCATTTTAGTGAGATGAATATGTGCACCATCAAAAATGGGGATGGGTTTATCTAAATCACTATCTAAAAAAAGAGCTCCATTACGAATTTCTAAATTGGTAACATGTAAACTAATATCTCCTTCATTAAGGTGCATTCCATTATTTATTCGATTTTGAGTTGAGGGCAACTTAGGAGGTCGTAAAGCTTTTAATTGTTGAATATGTACGAAAGGATTATCAAGTAAAAGCAAATTGATAAAAAAGGTACTTTTTTTCAAATTCAGCATTTCTGCATCCAAATTAAGACTCCCTAATACGATATCCATTTTTTCCCCTTCCCAGTTATCATTTTTTGAGAAACGAATATTCTTTAAATCAATGTTTTTAAGATTAAGCTCCAATTTCCCATCTTTTTTTGTGGAATGAGTAGGAGAGGTAAAATAATTTTCAATAAACGCATAATTCCAAATAGAATCTTTTCGTTCGATTTTAATAACTGCCTCTTCGAGGCCAATATATTTCAGAACCGCTTTGTCATTTAAAAAAAACCAATCTGTAATCCTTACTTTTAGCTGTCCGGCATATAAAAGTGTATCTTTTTGCTTGTCACGTATAAGTGTCCCTTCCATATTTAACCGGTTAAATAAAGAAAGACTAACATGTTTAATACGCACTTCTGTACCCAATGCTATCGAAAGCTTGCCTGTTGACATTCTTACCAGCCAATTTTGTACAATATCTGTTTGAATGGCAATAAATACCACAAATACCAGAGCAATTGTAATAAGAAAGGTTCTACGTACTATATTTAAAAGGCGCTTCAGAATTTCCGGTATTTAGACGTAAAAATAATGTATTCGTATTTCTAAGGCAAATACAATACCAAATTCATTTCGACACAAAACCGGGTAAATTTTGGATTCTTACTTGAATTGATCCATTACACCCAATTTTCTTCCAATGAATTATTAATGGATTATTGGAATATAGAAGAAATTAAATAATTGGCAAATTTTTACTTATAAATAAAAATTCAATTAGCTTCGTTATTTTATTAATTTCTATCACAATCCTATAAAAGTACATTCGGCAAAATCACGCAGAACTGCTCAAATATATATTAACGCAGAATTTAATGTTATTTGTTTCCTTTTTTTTTGGGTATTTTAGAGAATTATTATCATTATTTGTGAACTATATGAAAAAAATAATCCTAGCAATTAGCCTTTTACTTATGATAAGTTGTGGGCAAAACACAAAGCCTGCTGAAGTTGAACAACACTTAAAAAAAGCAATGGCAACCTTTTTATACAAAAGTGTGAATAATGATTCTTCAAAAGTTAAGTTTTCAATAGCTGACGTGACTTATTTTTCTGATTCTGGATTTTACCAATGCGATTTTCGTGTAATCATGTCACAGGGTGGAAAAGATACCACTGGATCTATGAAAGCCAGGGTTGCAAAAGACTTTTCAAAAGTGGTAAGACAATTATAGCAGCATCATTCAACTCGGCATCATTTTTTTCTTTCCATACGCTCAAAACCTAGTTTAACTAATCCTTTTTGGACCTCAGAACAGCTCATGAATAAGTTCCACAAAAGGCCGCTCCGATAATTTTCAATCATAACAATAATTGGGCCCTCATCAATAGCCAAATAGGATTTTGCATACCAGTTTTTAGATTCATTGAATGCGTCAATAAATCCATAATTGCCCCAGATTTTATCACCTAAATCATAATAAAAATGATGTAAGGCTTTCATCGAAAGTTCTGGTGTATACGGAAAAGCCGACAGAGCGGCAGTAGGGGTAATCGTTCCATTGTCATTAGTGGGGGAATGGGCATCGTACCCATTATAGGTATCACTCGCAGTTAATCCCCAACAGTT
>JAYTSC010000353.1:0-4776 GCA_043745885.1 Bacteroidota bacterium
CTAACAGATGCCGGTGGCAATACGTATCTCAACCTTATTGATATGAACCAAATTACCGGCGCTGAAATTATTAAAGGTCCGGCTGCCAGCAGTTATGGAGCAGGAACGGGGGGAGCACTATTGTTGCAATCAGCACTTGTTTATTCTTCTTTACCTGCAAATCGCTTTTCGTTCGCAATCTCCGGAGGTTATTGGGGGCTGTTTCAACAAAACGCAGGATGGGTATACACGAATAAAAACTTTGCCTCATCTCTGCAACAAAGTCATCAACAAGCTGACGGTTATCGTGAACAGTCGGCATCGCGAAAAGATATCTTGAAATGGCAGGGTACCTGGCAATTGAAAAGCCAGCAATTCAAGTTTCTACTTTTTTATACAGATCTGTTTTATCAAACACCCGGGGGCATTACCCTCGCTCAAATACAAAGTAATCCAAAATTAGCTCGTCAGCCTGCCGGTGCTTTGCCGGGTGCAGTGCAACAACAAACAGCAGTGTATAACAAAACATTTTTTGGAGGAATCGAACAAGAACTAAAATTAAATAATCAGTATAGTTTGAAAAATTTCATTTCTTCAAATCATACTTCTTTCGCCAATCCATTTATCACCAATTATGAATATAGAGATGAAACAAATTTTGGTTTGGGCTCTCAAATTATATATGAAACCCAAGCAAAAAATACACGCATAAAATGGATAACAGGAGCAGAATGGTTGTACAACCATTCAACCATTAATAATTTTAGTAACAAATCAGGACTGCCCGATACCGTGCAATTCAAGGACGATATTTATGCAAATCAATGGTACGCTTTTTCACAAGCTGACCTAACCATTCGCGATCAATTTACGATTACGGCAGGTATTAGCTTAAATAATCAAACCTATCGGTACAAACGGTTAACAGATTTGAATACTAATTATGTAACTAAAAAAAGTAACGGGGTACTTACACCTAGGTTGGCTTTTTTGTATAGAGTGCACTCAAATTTTTCTTTGTATGTGCTTGCTGCCAAAGGATTTTCACCCCCATCTTTGGCTGAGATTAGGCCCTCTGATGGTAATTATTATGGTACACTGAAAGCAGAATACGGATGGAATTATGAAATAGGTGTTAAAGGAGATTTATTTACAAAACGGTTAGTGTTTGATGTGGCTGCCTATTTCTTTAACCTTCAAAATGCCATTGTTCGAAGAACCAATGCTGTTGGAGCAGAGTATTTTGTAAATGCAGGGGGCACGAAACAAAATGGAATTGAAGCGATGATTAAATACCAAATTATTAAAAAGTCCACTCAATTTATTACAGGATTAAATGTATTTAGCAGTTACAGTTACCAACCCTATCGTTTTACAGAATACCAACAAACTACTTTTAATTACTCCGGTAATGAAGTAACAGGAGTACCCCAAAATATTTGGGTTACCGGCATGGATATAGAAACGAAAAAAGGCGTTTACTGCAATATTTCGTTAAATGCAACTTCTTCATTACCACTAACTGATGCAAATGATGCTTATGCTGATGCCTATCGGTTAATACAATTGAAATTGGGCTATCAGCTGATGAAATTACATAAATTGTTCCATCTTTTTGCAGGTATCGATAACCTTTTCAATCAATCATACAGTTTAGGTAATGATATCAATGCAGCAGGGAAACGATATTATAATCCCGCCTCCGGTAGAAACCTATTTGTAGGAATGCAGTGGCAATTTTAATGTATAGTAGCTGGTTCTTAATCAATAATCAACCACTAAAGAAAATGATCGTTACTTTCAAAAATTGCATTATTCATTACTCACTATTAACTTTTAACTTTTATCTATCCTTCATCCACAAATCCTTACAATTCCTTCTAACTTAGTTTACCTTAGCAACAAATATTAGAGATGTCAAACATTCTGATCATAGATGATGAAAAAGCCATTCGCAATGTTTTAAGAGAGATTTTGAAGAATGAAGGCTTTACAGTGGAAGAAGCAGCAGATGGGGAAGAAGGCTTTGCAAAGTTTACTGCCGGCGTTTTCGACCTGGTGCTTTGCGATATTAAAATGCCCAAGTTAGATGGCATAGAATTTTTGCAAAAAGTAATGAGTCTTCCTTCCGAAGTACCCGTAATTATCATTAGTGGCCATGGCAATATTGAAACAGCAGTCGATGCTGTTAAAAAGGGAGCTTTCGATTATATTGCCAAACCCCCCGATTTGAACCGTTTACTGATTACCATACGCAATGCTTTAGATAAAACCAGCTTGGTAAAAGAAGCCAAAATTTTAAAGCGAAAAGTTGCCAGAGTTCAGGAAATTATTGGGGAAAGTGAAGGAATTAAAAAAGTAAATGCCACCATTGCGAAAGTGGCTCCTACAGATGCAAGGGTGCTGGTTACCGGTGAAAATGGTAGCGGAAAAGAATTGGTGGCCCGTTGGTTGCACGAAAAAAGCCATAGATCTGCTAATTTATTGGTTGAAGTAAATTGTGCTGCCATTCCCAGCGAACTTATTGAAAGTGAATTATTCGGACACGAAAAAGGTTCATTTACATCTGCCATTAAACAACGTATCGGCAAGTTTGAACAAGCCAATGGAGGTACTTTGTTTTTAGATGAAATTGGCGATATGAGTTTATCTGCCCAGGCAAAAGTTCTGCGAGCTTTGCAGGAAGGAAAAATTACGAGGGTAGGTGGCGAAAAGGAAATTTCTGTGGATGTAAGGGTAATTGCAGCTACCAATAAAGATCTGTTGAAAGAAGTAAATGATAAAAACTTCCGACTGGATTTATACCATCGTTTGGGTGTGATTCTAATCCATGTCCCATCTCTGAATGAACGGGTGAGTGACATTCCTTTGCTTGTAGAAAAATTCCTTTCCGATATTGCAGAAGAATACGGGCAGTCAAAAAAAAGCATTCATAAAAAGGCGATGGAGGCTTTACAGAAACATAATTGGACAGGTAATATCCGAGAACTTCGGAATGTAGTTGAGAGGCTGGTCATTCTTTCAGGCAAGGACATAGGAATAGAAGATGTAACGAGTTATGTTATGCCTACATAAAGCCCCCAAAGGCAATTTATTATAGAAAACCTACTCGAAAGCGGCCCTAATGCCAACAGGAGGCTGGATTTTAAGCCTATATTAAGCCGGATTGATTCTTATGCTTAACCAAATACCAGAAACTTTCTTTATTTAAGAAAACTTTACGCTCTATTTCCTTACCATTTGGTTGAAAAGGATATTTTTGTTGATACTTAATTAAATATTATGGGTTTAACTCTATTCATTATTGGTATTATCGGTTGGCATTTAGGCATGTATGGAATGTTTAAAAAGGCGGGCATTGAGCCTTGGAAAGCCCTGGTTCCCTTTTATAATACCTGGTTAATCATTGAAAAGTGTAAAATTAAAAATTACTGGTTCTGGTTTCAATTGATACCTATTGCCGGGCAGTTTATCACCATTTGGGTGACCATTATTTTTGTGATGCACTTTAAAAAAGTATCTGTTTTAGATCATACAGCAACTGTATTGGTTCCCTTCCTATATTTCCCTTATTTAGGATTTTCTGACAAAGAAAAATGGCATGGAGAAGGTGTTTTAAAACATTACCACAAACCAGCTTCACGCGAATGGATCGATGCTGCTGTTTTTGCTATTGTAGCGGCAACCCTTATCCGAACCTTTGTATTTGAAGCGTATGTTATACCAACCGGTAGTATGGAAAAAACATTACTCATCAATGATTTTCTTTTTGTGAACAAGATGAGTTATGGCGCACGAATACCACAAACCCCTCTCTCTTTTCCTTTCGTACACAATACCCTGCCCTTTTCACAAACTACCCCTTCCTATATTAAAGCGGTTCAACTTCCGTATAAAAGATTACCTGCATTTACAGAGGTAAAAAGAAACGATGTAGTAGTATTTAATTTCCCGGCAGGAGATACCATTATCAATCTCGTTGGCTATGGAAGTGCCCAACCTTATTATGACATTCTTCGTTTTCAATACAAAGGAGACAGAGAAGCCTTGATGAGAGAATACCCAATTTTGATTCATCCTATGGATAAAACGGATAACTATATTAAACGTTGTGTAGCTGTGGGTGGTGATGAATTGCAGGTCAAAAATGGCTCATTATTTATCAATAATCAACCTGCATTGATTCCTCCCGGCTCTCAAACAGAACATTTAGTAGAGACCAATGGCACAAATTTTTCCGACGATTTTTTGAAAGAAGAATTGGGAATGGATATAGACAATGCTACCGATCAAATAAGGCCGGGTGGTAAGCAAGGAACATTTATTCTCAATATGACTGGAGCCGAAATGGAGAAAGTAAAAAAACAATCCAACATAAAATCAATAAGTCCTTATTCAGATAACCAAATTGGAGCTACTTTTCCCAATGATGAAACTAATTATGCATGGACAGTAGATAATTACGGACCATTAAAGATTCCAAAGAAAGGCGATGTATTATCTATTACACCTCAAACCATTGCACTATATCGCAGACTAATTATCACCTATGAAAACAATACATTAGATGAAATCAATGGCAAGTTTATTATAAATGGAAAAGAAGCCACCACTTATACAACAAAATTCAACTATTATTGGATGATGGGTGATAACCGTCACCGCAGTCAAGACAGCCGCTATTGGGGCTTTGTACCTGAAACAAATGTAGTAGGTAAAGCCTCTTTAATCTGGTTTAGTTGGGAAAAAGGGCCCAGGTGGAAGCGATTATTTAATGGGATAAAATAAGCGGTGAGC
>JAYTSC010000354.1:0-7198 GCA_043745885.1 Bacteroidota bacterium
AAAGGACTACAAATCTGTAATCCTTTTGAGGTCCCGAGCGGATTCGAACCGCTGTAGAAGCTTTTGCAGAGCTTTGCCTAGCCACTCGGCCACAGGACCGTTTTTTATCAGTAGCTAATAGGGTAATTTTAGTAAAAATGAACCCTAAATGCTATTAATTGGGTGCGAAAATAAAGCAATCAAAGGAATTTTAAAATTCTAAATCTTAAAACCCGAAATTTGGGAATAAATTCTCAAATAAATGAACAGAATTCCAGAAAGTGAATTAATTATCAATAGCCGAGGTGCCGTATACCACCTGAATCTACTTCCGGAGGAACTTTCAAATACCATCATTACTGTGGGTGACCCGGACAGAGTTGGAGAAGTAAGCAAATGTTTTGACAGAATGGAAACCCAAAGCCGGCATCGAGAATTTGTTACACATACGGGCTTTATTGGTAAAAAAAGAATATCTGTAGTATCTACCGGCATTGGTACAGATAACATTGATATTGTGTTAAACGAGTTGGATGCATTGGTCAATATTGATTTTGAAACCAGAACCATTAAACCCACATTAACCCAATTAAAAATTGTACGAGTGGGAACATCGGGTTCCTTACAATCCGATATACCCGTAGATAGCTTTGTTGCCAGTACACATGGCATTGGAATTGATAACCTGCTAAATTTTTACCAGTTTACAAATAATGAAGAAGAAATTCAATTAGCCAATGCTTTTATAAATCATACACAAATTGGGAAACTATCTGTTCCTTATATTGCATCTGCCGGTCCTTCTATTCAGAAATATTTTGTTGAGGGATTTCATCAGGGCATTACGATAACTTGTCCCGGGTTTTATGGTCCACAAGGGAGGGTATTGCGTTTAGGATTAACCAATCCTGAACTAATAAACAAATTTACCGGATTTAGATTTGGTAACCACCGCATAACTAACTTCGAAATGGAAACGAGTGCCATTTATGGATTAGGGAAATTACTGGGCCATCATTGTTTGAGTTTAAATGCAATTATAGCCAATCGTGTTGAAAAAACATTTAGCAAAGATGGCAATGCTACTGTAGAAAAACTTATCCAAAAAACACTTGACATATTATCAGGTCTTAATTAAATCATTTATTTTTCTATTCTTATTTTTTACTATGCAAATAGATTTTTCTAAATACCAGGGCACCGGCAATGATTTTGTTATTATTGACAACCGAAATGGAAACGTAAAATTAACATCCGAAAACGTCAAACACCTTTGCGACAGGAGGTTTGGCATAGGCGCTGATGGTTTGATGTTATTAAATACAAAACTTGAGTATGATTTTGAGATGGTCTATTTCAATGCAGATGGTAATAAAGGTAGTATGTGTGGTAATGGCGGAAGATGTATCACCCAATTTGCTTATGACCTTGGGATTCACAAAGACACTTATCATTTTTTAGCTGTTGATGGCACTCATGCTGCTACTTTTGGAGATCATGAATGGATACATTTGAAAATGAAAGATGTTCCTAATATAGAAACCCATTTGGGTAATTACATTATTGATACAGGTTCACCACATTATGTAAAGTCGGTAATGGATGTATGGGCTATGAATGTATTTGAAGAAGGAAAAGAAATACGGTATAGCAAAGAATTTAGTAAAGAGGGTATTAATGTAAACTTTGTAGAAAATACAAGTAAAAAAATAATGGTGCGTACCTATGAAAGGGGTGTGGAAGATGAAACGTTTAGTTGTGGTACCGGCGTAACTGCATCAGCACTTGTTTTTGCACATAATGATAACGGCTTTAATCGAGTTGATGTACAAACCAAAGGGGGGCATCTGGCTGTTGAATTTGACAAAGTAGGCGAACAATCTTTTGAAAATATCTGGCTTTGTGGCCCTGCTGTGTTTGTTTTCAAAGGGGTGGTTGATGTTTGAGAGGGTAATATATACAAGAGAAATTAAAAGTTAAAAGTGTCAGCTTACTGTTTTTTGAATTATTGTTTTCATTTGTAATTTAACAATCAAAATCTAAAATACAACCTACCCAATGATCCAGTACTTTAAAAATGTTAACGGGCAGACTATTGAAATTGATAAGCCGGATATGGGTGTTTGGGTAAACTTAGTTCCTCCATTTAAGGATGAAGAATTTATTGAGCTAAGTGAAGACCTTGAAATTCCGATTGAATTCCTTCGCGATTCATTAGACATAGATGAGCGGCCTAGATATGAAACAGAAGACAATGTAAAATTCGTGGTTATTAAAACCCCTACTGAGAACAATTCATTTAATGATAGTGATGCATTTTATATTACCATCCCCATTTGTATTATTTTAACCCATACCCAGATTGTCACAGTTAACTCATTTGACAATGGTGCTATCAAAAAATTTTTAAATTCATTCCAAAAACGCCATCCTGATAAGAAGAACCTAATGATTTTAAATGTATTTGAGAAAGTGGTTCAGAATTTTTTGGAAGTCCTAAAAGAAATTAATCACCGTAGAAATCATTATGAAAGCAGTTTATATAGCAGCAACAGTAATGAAGATCTTTTGAACCTGATGCGTATTCAAAAAAGTCTTGTCTATTTTGTGACTGCGTTACGCAGCAATGAAATGTTGTTAATGAAATTAGAACGTACAAATTTCCTTGGTTTAAATGAAGAAGAAAGAGAGGTTTTACAGGATTTGGTTGTTGATACCAGTCAGGCATTGGAAATGGCAAATATATATACCAATATCCTAAGTAGTACTATGGATGCTTTTGCCAGTATCATTAGTAATAACTTAAATAGTGTAATGAAGCGATTAACGTCCATCACAATCATACTCTCGCTGCCCATTTTAGTAACCAGTATTTATGGCATGAATGTGGCAATCCCCTATCAATTTTCAAATCATGCATTTTATATTCCCGTTATTATCTCCATAGTTGTTTCTTTGTTAATAAGTTGGTATTTTATGAAGAAAAAATGGTTTTAAGAATGCCACTATTTAATGTAAGGGTTTATGGATTGTTGGTAGATGCACAAAAGAGGCTATTGGTCTCTGATGAATTTATTCGGGGTAATTATTTTACAAAATTACCCGGTGGGGGATTAGAATTTGGCGAAGGCACCAGGGAATGCTTACAAAGAGAATTCTATGAAGAAACCGGTTTAACGGTTGTAGTTGGTGACCATTTTTATACTACCGATTTTTTTCAAATCTCCGCCTTCAATAATACAGACCAGATCATTTCTATTTATTATTGGGTAACCACAAAAGAACCCATTAAAATAGAAATTAAAATTAAACCTTTCGACTTTTCGCCCCATCAAATCGCAAGCCCAAATGGTGAAGCAGAAGTATTCCGCTGGATACCTTTAAATGAACTCATTGAGGATGATATGTCTTTACCGATTGATAAGATTGTCATTAAGAAACTAGGAGAAGTTAGGAGGTAGGAATTAAAAGTTAATAGTTAAAAGTTAATAGTAATTAAGATTTTAAATTTATTCTTCATTCTTCATTCTTAATTCTTAATTCCTAATCCCCAACTAATCACTCCTCTCCCATCCCCATTGCAGCTAATTTCATTTTATGAGAAGTTTCCGGGCCCAGGTATTTTTCAATTTGTTTTTCTAAAAAATAGATCAATGGTGTTAAAATTATGGCCATTGTAAACTTGTACATATAATTAACCAGGCAGATGGCAAGAACCAATTTCCAGCTCCAGCCATTCCCTATTTTAAAGGCAATAAATAAAACAACAAAGCTATCTACCAGTTGGGAAACCAATGTAGAACCGGTTGCACGTAACCAAATCCATTTTTCGCCTGTCATCTTTTTAATCTTATGAAAAACGGTTACATCAATCAACTGACTGACCATAAAGGCAGTTAAGCTTCCTAATATAATCCACATTCCCTGACCAAAAATTCCTCCAAATGCATCTTGCATATTAGCAATTCCTGCATCTTTTTTTGAACTGATCCAGAAATCGGCGGGTGGAATTTTCATGGCAGCATAAAACATGATAAAAGCATAAGTGATTAATACTACTGCTGTATAACTAATTCTTCTCACTGCTTTAGGACCATAATACTCATTTACAATATCAGTTATAATAAACTCTAATGGCCATAACAATACACCACAAGTAAGACTAAAAGAAAGCCCGGTTTGGCCAAATAAGCTCATATTAGCAGGGGCAATACCAAATAATTTTTCAAGTGAAAATATCTTCCCACCTATGCATTCCGCGATAAGTGCATTGGCAACAAAAAAAGCAGTTATACTTAAAAAAAGTTTGGTAGGCTTATCTTTTAAAATGGAATGAATCATGAGGGAAGAATAAAATGAATGAAAATTTGAAATAATAGGAATATGAGGTTTGAAACAACCAACCAAACAGGAATGTTTACAGGTTTCTTATTTATTATTCTGATCAGGTAGCCCATATTCGCTCCAAAATTGATAAAAGGCGCCAAAAACCAGCCCAAAATGATGACCGTATTCTTAATATCAGATTGTACAATCAGATCCTCAGTTCTTTGCATAATCAGACATACAAGAAAGAGCAGATTACAAAGGAAGGCCAACCGGGATAAAAATAAAAGCCCTTTCATAAAAATTTTCATTCAAAATACCATTAATTTGCTGCACTTAACTCATATCTGATGAAATATTTTGAATGGAAAAAAATAATACCACACGCAATAGCCATGGTCGTATTTCTGGTGGTGGCTCTTATTTATTGCAAACCAACCTTAGAAGGTAAAGTATTGCAACAGAATGATGTAACGCAATGGAAGGGCATGGCCCAGAACTCATTTGAATATGAGAAAAAACATGGACATTTCCCTCTTTGGTCAAATGGCATGTTTAGTGGTATGCCCGGATTTCAAATAACCGGTGTGGGAAGCAATCCGATTTCTATCATCTATGCAGCAAATATTATCACACTAAATCTTCCAAAACCAATCAGTTTCTTCTTTTTGGCTTGTATCTGTTTCTATTTCTTAAGCCAAGTGTTAAAAGTCAATCCATACATTGGAATATTTGGTGCGTTATCATATGCCTATGCCACCTATTCCTCAGTGATTATTTCAGTGGGACATGATACAAAAATGCAAGCCATTGCCTATTTGCCGGCATTTATCGGGTCATTGCTTGTACTTTATGATAAACGTTATCTATGGGGAGCCGCCTTAACAGCGTTGTTTACAGGCTTATTAGTCTCAGCCAACCATTTGCAAATCACGTATTATGCTTTTTTAATTGCCATTATCATGAGCATAAGTTTTGGATATAGATGGATAAAAGAAAAAGAATATAAACGATTGTTTTCTTCAGCCGGAATAGCCATTGGGGCTGCAATTTTAGGAATTATGGTGAATGGGGTACTCCTTTTCGCTACCTACGATTATTCAAAAAGAACCATCCGTGGAGGAAGCCAGTTGGCAGAGGATAAAAAAGGGAACGTAACCAAAACCGGTTTAAGTAAAGACTATGCAATGAGCTATAGTATGTACAAAACAGAACCATTGGTGTTAATGTTCCCTCGTATTTACGGAGGCAGCTCTGATAAATTAGAAATAGCAGAAGACAAATCAAAGGCTATTGAGGCCTTACAGCAAATGCCACAACAATTAAGTCAACAAATACAAGGATATATGCAATTCTATTGGGGGGGCATTGGTGGCACTTCCGGACCACCCTATTTAGGTGCGATTGTTTGTTTTCTGGCATTAATAGGCTTTGTGTTGCTTGATGGAAAACATAAATGGTGGATTTTAACGGCTTGTATTCTTACAGTAATGATGAGCTGGGGTAAATATTTTGAGGGATTCAACACTCTGGTGCTTAACTACCTTCCCATGTACAATAAATTTAGGGCTCCCAGTATGATTTTGGTTGTACCCACAGTTTTGTTGAGCATGTTATCGGTACTATCCCTTAATAATTTACTTTCAGAAGAAAACAGGGATTTGTTTTTTACCAAATACAAAAAAGTTTTACTAGTTGTAGGAAGCATATTTATAGTAGCATTGCTAGTTTATTTTACTGCCGATTTTACCGGCGAAGGTGACAAAGTTCTCTTACAACAAATCAACAGTATTTCTGATGCACAACAAAAAGCTACGATTGAACCTCCCATTAGGGCTTTTCTATCCGGAATAAAAGAAGACAGACAAACGCTTTTTATGGGTGATCTACTTCGTTCATTTCTTTTTATTCTGGTTGCTGCAGTGGCTATTTTCGCCTACCTCAAAAGAAAATTGAACGCCATAACGGTAACCTTAATAGTAGGCATATTTGCATTTATTGATGTTATGGCTATTAATGTAAAATACTTGAATGCAGATAATTTTCAAGAAAATACCGATTATGAAAACACTTTTAAACCCAGAGAAGTAGATGTACAAATCCTAACCGATACAGGATATTACAGGGTATTGGATGTTTCACAAGGTATCAATGCAGCATTTAATGCCGGGGCATTAAATTCCTATTTTCATAAATCCATTGGGGGGTACCACCCTGCTAAATTGAGTATTTACCAGGATTTGATTGAAAAACAATTATATAATTTCCCAAGTTGCTTGCCGGTGATTGATATGTTGAATACCAAATACATTATTACTTCCTCGCAGCAAAATGGTCAGAAATTAATGGCTCAACCCAATCCGGAAGCATTAGGCGCTTGTTGGTTTGTAAAAGCAATTGATTTTAAAAAGAGCCCTGCAGAGGTAATGAATGCGTTAACCAATTTTAATCCAAAAGACACAGCAATCATTGAAGAAACCTTAATAGCGAATTTGGCAGCTTCCTCAAAAAAAGACAGTTCTTCATTTATTAAAATGAGGTATAATGATAATGATATAATTGCCTATCATTCATCTTCCCTTAATCCTGAGTTTGCAGTTTTTAGTGAAATTTATTATGACGCCGGTTGGGTGGCAACCATTGACGGAAAAGAATCTCCTATTATTCGAACCAATTATGTTTTACGTGGCTTGCAAATACCTGCAGGGAAACATGAAATCATATTCGAATTCAAACCGTCTACCATTACAAATAGTAATAAAGCAGCCATTGGGGCATCAGCCATTATTTGGTTATTGCTTATTTGGGCATTTATTTTTCAATTTAGAAAACTAAAATCTACTGTTTAATTAAAAATGGATACTTCCTTATTGATATCTATTGTTATATGCAC